>JAGHYT010000242.1:0-3140 GCA_017743535.1 Chloroflexus sp. | reverse complement strand
TGGTATGATCCTCCCGTGTAGGGTGTATTGTTCCCACAGAGCGCACAGCGGGCACGGAGAAGTTGGAGAAACCTCTGTGTGCTCTGTGTGCTCTGTGGTAGGATATGGAAAATATATTCAAACGAAAGAAATACATGCGGTAGCGTGAAAGTGATGAACATGCCTCTACGCTGTCGGTTGCGCTCGCTTTTCTGCCCGGCCAACGATACGTCGCGCCAGAGCTAGTTCTTCAGGGCCAATTGCTCCCAGCATCCACGCCCCAATCCCGTATGCGATTGGACCAACGAACAGCGCGCATACTGCGCCAACCCATCCCGGTAACCAGATCAGTGCCGGTACTATCGCCGCCGCCATGATCAAACTGGCAATTGCCGGTCGCCACAACAGGCGATGGATGTTCGGTGATAGGCCTTCTTGTTGCAAGACCGGTCGGAAGACTGTATAGAGGACAACTTCTGATAGGATAGTAATCACAGCCGCCGCGAGCAACGCCGATTCGGGTTGACCAAGACGAATAGCGATTGGGATGACGAAAAGGTTGGCGATCAGGTTAAACGCAGCTCCAATCACAAAGGCGCGGGTAATCGCAGTCTGGCGCTCAATGGCAATGAGTACGTACTGCAATAATCCGTTCACAAATGAGAGTGGAAGAAACCATGCCAACACGGCGAGCACCGAAACTGACGGGAGATACTCGGCAAAACGACGACGGGCAAACAGCCACACCAGATCGTCAGCCAGTAGCGTCATGGCCATTGCCAATGGAAATGCGATCAGGAGCAACACGTGAAGAGTACGTTGTTGAGCCGCTGCCAGCTCGCTGCGTGCGCCTCCGGCACGACGGGCAAGGAGGGGGAAGACGGCAAAGGTAACCGCTGGCGGTAATACCAACGCAATGTTGAGCAACTGATATGGTAAGACGTATTGTTGAACGAGGAGGTCGGCGTTGCTACCACCAAACGCTCGCACGATGAAGAGATCGAAACGAAAGAAGATGATGCTCAACAGATTGTTGAGCATGAGCGGTAATGCTTGTGGTACGATCTGTCGGATTGTGGTCAGCTTAAAGCTCAAGGTTGGGGTGAAGAAGGTACGCACTTGCAAACCGAAAAAGATCAAGGCAGTCAGCGAACTGACCAGCACCGCTGCCCAGGCCAGGCCGATGACTCCCCAACCAAGGCTAAGCACAGCAATGCGCGCCACAAAACTGAGCAGAGCAGTCAAGACTTCAATGACCGCCGGGACTTCCATGCGCTCGGCTGCGTTGTACAGGGCTGTTACTGCCCCGCTGTACGCTCCTGGTATCAGCGTAAGAAGCAATATCCAGATTGCTTGCTGTCCTTCAGGAGTGAGTGGTTCACTAAGACCAAGCCTGCCAATCGTGTTGTAGATATAAATAACCAGCCAGGCAATCGGGATGGCAGCAACACCGATCAAGAGCAACCGTAATCCCAGCGTTATGCCAAACAGGTGCTGTGCTGCCGTCGGATGGCGGGCTGCTTCACGGGTCAGTAAGATGCCCAGTCCAAATTCGGTAAAGGTTGCCAGATACTGAGCAACCAGCAATGCCGCTGTATTGTAGGCTCCCAGCGCCGCCGGGTCGAGGGTGCCGACCAGCAACAGCAGGATGATCGTATCCAGGCCACGCACAAAGAGACGTAAGCCAAAGGTAATTGCGCTGTTTTTAAAAATACGCCGGGCTGCATTTGCTGGATCATCCTGGTACAATCGGCGCCAGAGAATGGCGCCGATGCTAAGTATGATCAGGGCAGTGCCGATGAGGGTGGCAACTAGAATAAGACGATTGTTCATGGCGATTGCGTGGTAATTGTGATCGAGCGACCATTGCTGACCAGATGGATCGCACCGTTGAGTTTGGGATGGTATACCTGTGGGGCCAGTTGTTTTCGTTCGTACATACTGTGCAAGGCTGGCTCATCGGCTTGAAAGCCGGTACTGAACGCGATTGCCCGAATCTGCAATCGTTGCAAGGCCGGGTTGTCAATGGTACGTTGCCACGGATAGATCAACAAATCAATCCGTCGTCCGGCCAATTGATTGAGTGCGTTGTCGCCAGCACTGCCGCCAGTGTGAATGAGGATGCTAACCGTGCGATGTTCGATCAAGAGAACGCTCCCACCCTCAGTTCCATCGGAAACGGCCAGTACGTGGAGCTGTGCCCCACCGAGATTGATACGTTGACCAACCTGCAACTGGCGGATTGGTGTTGCATCCTCGCGCAACAGATCGTACCATTCACCGCGCACGATGGTTGGCGTGAGCGCCAGAGCTGGTTGGTACCGGCGCAATGCACCTAACTGTCCTGGTATGCGCTGATCATCTGCCTTCGTCAAGGCAACAGTCGCGAGTTGTCGTTGCCAGAATGGTAGATACGTACCCAATTCAACCGCCAGTCCTATCGGGTCTCGACCACCATCGATCAGCGTGAACGAACCGGCTGGCGACTGAATGAGGATGGCGTCGCCAGCGGTTGGTAAGACAATCACGTGGAGATTGCCATCAGGTTGTTGCAACCAGGCCAGACCACCGAGAATTCCGATCAGGCTGAGCACAATCCAGATCCGCTGTTGCATACGTTCACCGTAGATATAAGCACTTACTGTCGTTCTCTACGTATGAAACCGTGCAACAGCAGAAAAAGTTACGCTCTCTATCACGCCAGGGCGATAGCTTCAATTTCAATTCGGGCATCACGCGGTAGACGAGCTACCTGCACGGTTGAGCGCGCTGGTGGGGTATCACCAAAATGCTCAGCGTAGGCCGCATTCATCGCTGCAAAATCATTGAGATCGGCTAGAAAGACGGTCGTCTTCACAATACGGTCAAGTGAACTACCGGCTGCCTGCAAAATGGCGGCGATGTTGGCAAAGATTTGGCGAGTCATTGCCCCAATATCGTCAGTAATTAACTCATTAGTGGCCGGGTTGATCGGCAATTGGCCAGAAACAAAGATCAGATTACCTACTTTGATTGCCTGTGAATACGGCCCAATCGCTCCAGGTGCTGCATCAGTTGAAATCCGCGTTCGATCCATAATGTGATCATTCCTTCCTTTCTCAACGTAAGAGCCAGAATCCGGTCATGACAAGAAAGTGCCAAATAACCGGCAATAACCCTCC
>JAGHYT010000241.1:0-3144 GCA_017743535.1 Chloroflexus sp. | reverse complement strand
AACGGAGCGCAAGCGGAGGCCCTCATTCAAGATGGCAACATTCGGCAGATTACTGAGCTGAAACCGTTGGCGTTTGTCAGATAAGCCCTGCCGACCGTGTAGCGTAGTCGGCAACCAGGTTATCCCAAAACGCGAGGCAGTGACCAGGTTCTGCTCGTTGCGTACCGGATAGTAGCCGCGCACAAATTCACCAGCAACAGCATGCAGGTGATTGAAATTGAGGATGGCATTCGGCAGTTGTAGCGGATCGACCGTCCAGTGGATGCAGTGTAAACCGCTAGCCAGCGCCAGACGCGCCTGTTCCTGTTTCAAACGAGTAGCGAGACCGTGCTGCCGGTAAGCCGGGTCAACGGCTAGCACTTGCGACTCAATTGCCAGTTCGTTCTTCGCCGTGGGTGAGCAGCCGAAACGTAGGAAACCGAGCAGGAACCCAGCCAATTGACCGTCAACAGTAGCGACAAGGGCAGTGCCAGGACCGAATTCGCGGCTAAACAGGTCAGGCGGATAGGGTTGACTGCCCCATACCTTACGGTAGAGGGTAGTGATGGCGTCCAGATCACCGGCTTGCGGCGGCCCAATCCAGACACCGGCAGGACGCGGGGCAGTAGGAGTAAAGGTTGTACCGTCGGTTGGACGGTAGATAATGGCCGGTGTTTTAGCAAGTGCCGCTTGAACGGCTGCATCGGCGAGCCGCTCGTGTATCTCGTGGAGGCGAAGGGTGTAGTGGCGATTGTTGTTGATGATCGCCCGCGGAAAGAGAAGACCGATCCCGCTAAGGCGTTCACCTGTGTAGAAGGCTACCACCAACCCGCCCATGCGCGGAAACGTGCTCTTGACAAAATGAGATGGAAGGAGAGCCGAATTCTGCGCAGCACCTGCCTGTTGCCATAGCGTATCAATCGTTGCGTTCCAGTTGCGATCGGTTGGATCAAGATAGTGTGCGGTCAGGACGGTTTGCATTGTTGACTCCACTGCAAAAAGGTGATCTTTTCACCACAGAGACCACAGAGATCGCAGAGGCTAAAGATAATGTTATCTTTCATTGAACATAGGGTTGTGAAAAATGTTCTTCCATACGCCCAATGGCCAAAAATTATCCTTTTATTCATAAATCTTACACGCTCTGTGTACTCTGTGTGCTCCGTGGTGAGTTTGTGCAGTGGACTCATTGTTATCACCGAACAGGTCGTGACGATGTGTTGTTGTTCCATTATACTGCGGCATTCTGGTCAATGATGGTTCGTTGCCGTGTGTTGTGGATGTTGTCGCCAAGTCAATAGTTGCCACCTGTACCGAATATGTTGTGACTTCTTTCTGTTTGAAGACGAATCGTAATGCTATAGTTGTCACAAGGAATATATGCGGTCAGCGTTGACCGGAGGAGGCATGTATGACCAGCCCAAACGTAGCAATTGACAAAGAGATTGATGCTCGTGGCAGCCATTGCCCTGGGCCGATGATGGAACTGATTAGAGGTATCAAGAGTGTGCCGGTTGGCTCGGTTGTCGCTGTATTGTCGAGTGATCCTGGCTCGGCGAAAGACATTCCGATCTGGGTACAAAAGGCAGGACACGAGTTTATCGGTGCCTTCCCCGAACAAGGATTTACCCGCTTTGTCGTGCGCAAAATGCGTTGATAAGTGTTTATCAGGGTTAGATCGAGTGCGCACCCACCGGTGAGGTGTGGTGCAAGGTGGCTATCGGCCTCGTAGCCGATACCGAGAAGGTAACGACTATGATAGTCAAACAGATTGTGGTTTTGGGTGGCGGTGTAGGTGGTACACTGGTTGCTAACCTACTGGCCAGTCAATTGACGCGCAAACAGGCCCAGATTACATTGATTGATCGCACCGGCAAACATATCTACCAACCCGGCTGGCTCTACGTGCCGTTCGGTGGCCCGCCACCCGAACGTTGGGAGCGCAGTGAGCGTTCGTTGTTGCGTCGTGCGGTAGATTTGATTGTTGGCGATGCAGTACGGATCGATCCACACGAGCGTTATGTGGAAATGGCCGACGGGGCACAAGTGCCGTTTGACTATCTCGTGATTGCGACCGGCGCACGACTTGAGCCGTCTGCGGTGCCCGGTTACAGCGAGGGTGCACACCATTTCTACAGCGCGGAAGCTGCGCTGCGGCTGCACGCAGCGTTGCGTGAATTTAGCGGTGGTCGGATCGTCATTGGTGTGGCGGATATTCCCTACAAGTGCCCACCGGCGCCGCTGGAGTTCACGTTTCTGCTCGAGGATGAACTACGTAAGCGTGGTTTGCGTGAGAAAACCGAGATTACGTATCTTTCGCCGATTGGTCGCGTCTTCACCATCGAAAGCGTATCTCAATTCGTGACGCCGCTGATGGAAGAGCGAGGTATTCAGTACGAACTCTTCTTCAACACCGAGCAGATTGATCCCGTCAACCGCACTATTTCATCGCTTGAAGGAACGACCTTACCCTACGATCTGTTGGTATTGGTACCACCACATCGGGGAGCAACGATCATCAGTGAGTCGGGGTTGGGTGATGCGCAGGGTTGGCTACCCACCGATCGAGAAACACTGCAACACAAACAGTTCCCGTACATCTACGGAGTAGGTGATGCGACCGACCTGCCGGTGAGTAAGAGTGGCGCCGCTGCGCATTTCGAGGCTAAAGTGATCGCCCACCGGATTGCCGGTGAAATCAAAGGCAAACCGAGTGATGAACGGTATCAGGGTCAGGTGATGTGCTTTCTCGAGACCGGTTATGGTCAGGCCACCCAACTGGTCTTCGATTACACGCATCCACCCCATCCACCAAAGCCGAGCGCCTATTATCACTACGAAAAGGCGTTGCTCAATCGGGCCTACTGGCATCTGATACCGACTGGAATTGTCTAGGGTGAGAGATTGGCAACAACGGCGTATGCAACAATTGCGACGAGGCACGTAATGCAGGATCAGGACTACCCCCAGACGATGGGGCAACAGTTTGGGCGCCGTTCGTGGGCCGAACCGTGGAAAATCAAGATGGTCGAACCACTACGGATCATCAGTCGGGCTGAACGCGAAGCGGCGCTGAAGGCGGCAGGCTACAATACCTTCTTGTTACGCTCGGAGCCGGACTCTAGCTTGACTTCTAGTACGCGATAGTGTATAACGGTGCTCATG
>JAGHYT010000240.1:0-3147 GCA_017743535.1 Chloroflexus sp. | reverse complement strand
TATAATATGGCGCTCGTGCTATCCGCCATGACCTGCGGTGCACCAGGAAAGAGAATCTATGATAAGCAGATATACTTCGCTGGCCTTGCTGCTGGCTGTCTTACTAATCGGTGCGTGTGGATCGGCTGTAGCACATGAACCTGCAGCCACAACAGTGTCTACCACAGTCGAAACTACAGAAACCCTTCCTACAGCCGTACCAACTCTACCGCCTACGGCTCCTCCCGAACCAACTGCTACACCTGAATCAACTGCTACGCCTGAACCGACTGCTACCTCTGAGCCGACTGCTGTCCCTGAACCAACTGCTACGCCTGAGCCGTTGAATGCGCCACTGGCCGTACCACGGGGATCGGTTACTACTCGTCCTTTTGCCGTTATGTATGACAACCATCCGAATGCCTATCCCCAAACCGGCATGGATGGTGCCGCAATCGTCTTTGAGGCGTTGGCCGAATTCGGTATCACCCGCTACATGGCTGTCTTTATCCCCGGTATCTCACCTGAGATGCCGGTGATCGGCCCAGTGCGTAGTGCTCGTCCGTATTATGTCGAATGGGCGAAAGGATTGCGCGCCGTCTACGTTCATGCTGGCGGCTCGCCAGAAGGTCTCTTACTGGCCGAGACCGCTATTGAGCTTATCAATATGGATGCGCTCCGCGGCAATGCCAGTCGCTACTTTTACCGAACTCGTGATCGGAGCGCACCGCATAATCTCTATACCAATAGTGCCAATATCGCTGCATTCGCTGCCGCTAACGAGCGACCAGTTGAAGGGCTAGCTGAAATTGGGTTTCTCTATTCCGCTGAAGCGCCAATAGAGGAACGTCCCGCTCAACAAGAGCTGCGCTACTTCTTTATCTACCGCGAAGCCGCTGTCGGTTGGAGTTACGATCCAACTTCGAACAGCTATCGCTATCTGCGTGGGAAGCGGCCCCACATCGATGCGGCAACGGGTGCCCAATTACAGTTCAAGAATGTTGTGATCCTGGAAGTACCCGAACGACCAATTCCAAACGATCCAAAGGGGCGGATTGAGCAAGATGTGATCGGTGAAGGGCCGGCGCGCATCTTCCGCGACGGGCGTATGATTGAAGCGACCTGGCGTAAATCTGCCGGTTACGCACAACTTTATCTGATCGACGCAGATGGGAACGAAATCCCACTTGTACCGGGATCGGTTTGGATCGCCGCCATTCCTAGCCTCGCTAATCTCACCGTCCAAGGCGGACGATAACGTGATACGCCGGAGCTATCGGGAGGCTCCGGCTGCAATAGGCAGGTGTTGCACATAGCCTGACCTGGTGGTCAGAATGAATTGTTTCCTCATCCAGCCTTTTTTGCATCGTGCAACGCCTGTGCAGACGCAACTGTAGCATTGTTCACGAGCTACCGATCACGCTATCGACGCTCGTGAACTACATGCCAACAATGACGGCTGCCTCGCGTCTGCCCGGCTTTCAGCCGTATGCCGTCCACACAAAGGAGACAACTGTATGACTGAAAGAATCGTTCGTCGCAGCTTGATGATTGTGGTGCTCGTCTTACTTGTGACCACCTTCGCACCCGTTCAGGCTGCCCCAACGACTTCACCATCTCAGCAGCCAACCCTCGCGCCAACCTACCGCATCTTTGCCACCCGTCAAGGTCTGGTTGGTCGCCGTACTGCCAACGGCCACATTATTCAGCCCCGAGATCGCTTCGTAGCTTTACCCTGCTGGTGTGCACTCTCGCCAAAAGGTACTGACAAATTCAAGGTACGGCTCACCTACAACGGACGTTCAGTTGTGGTTCCGGTTTGGGATGTAGGCCCGTGGAACACCCGTGATGATTACTGGAACCCAAATCGACGTTACAGCGATTTACCTGTTGGCATGCCGATGGCCGAAGCAGCCTATTACCACGGGTACAACGGCGGTCGCGATGAATGGGGACGACGAATCACGCTCCCGAACGGAATTGACATCGCCGATGGTACCTTTTGGGATGACCTCGGTATGACCAACAGTGATTATGTCTACGTTACCTTTCTCTGGCTCGGAGAGGATCCTGGCCCTGGTGGGGCGGTTGAAATCGGTTCGGATCAATTCGTGGATGATACGCAGCAGTTAAACGTGACCGCACCGGAAGGCGCAATAACGGTCGATAATACCGACCCAACATTTAACCCTGTTGGTAAAGATTGGTACAAAGAACCGTGCGGGCTGAACGGTCAGCATCAATGGACCTACTCAACCACTGATCCCACGAAGGCAACGACTGCTGCCAGTTGGACTGCACCTGAGCTGAGTCCCGGTTTTTATGAAGTGAGGGCATATATTCCGACTTGTGGAAACCCGGCAACAACCAGCGCCCGTTATCGCATCAGTCATGAGGGTTCGATAACCGAGATAACGCTTGATCAACGTGCAGCCGCCGGTCAGTGGGCTTCGCTCGGAACATACTACTTTGGCGGAAACTCCGACACAGTACCGAGCGTTTCCCTGAGCGATCTCACCGGTGATCGGGGTATGGCAGTGCGGTTTGACGCAATTTCCTGGGAGCCTCGTAGTGATACGACCCCACCAGACACACAAATTGTCTCGATTACGCGCGTTGACAATGGATTCCAGATTCAATGGGGTGGCGTCGACGATATGACAGGGATTGCCAGCTACGATGTCCAGGTACGTTTGTTGCCAAACGGTGGTTGGACAGACTGGAAGCAGAGAACAACCGAGCTGAGCGCCTGGTTTGGCCCCCACGAAGGGAAACAATTTGCTTTCCGTGTTCGCGCTCGCGACTGGGCGGGAAATGTGGAAGCGTGGGATGAGGCAGCGACAATCGATACTACGACACTGCCGTAGGGGTTCTACAATCTACGGGTGCTTTTGATGAGTCTCGAATGAAATCTCCATAATGGTTAGGGGAACGCTGGTAGACAACGTATACGTCTCCGCGGCAGGTTCAGCGTCGGTGCTGCGGAATACGGTTGGCAGCCCTCACCTTCCCCCCAGCCCCCTTCCTCTCCCGCGCTGCGGGCGAGGAAGGGGGGTAGCGTGGCAATTCTGCGCCGACGTCTTTCGACGATACCGAGTCCATCAACCAGATCCTCCCCTCTCCCGCAGTGCGGGAGAGGGGCCGGAGGTGAGGGCAGCCCCTCACCTT
>JAGHYT010000053.1:0-26831 GCA_017743535.1 Chloroflexus sp. | reverse complement strand
CTGCGGGCGAGGAAGGGGGAATGTGCCCCCTCACTTTCCTCCCCCAGCCCCCGTCCACTCCTCTCCGGGGTGATGAGGATCAAACTGACCACACAGCTCGTGCCGCTGATGGTACAGGTACGATGTAGACAGTGGCGACGATGTCGGTGCGGCGGGGGCGGAGGGAACGACGATGGCAGGACAGACGGTAGGGGCGAAAAAAATTTTTTCACCCCTACCGTCCATCCATTGGCGTTGATCCCATCGATCCCGTCCGTTGGCGTTGACCCCTTCCATCCCGTTGATACGGTTGATACGGGCAATACGAGTGAACCGATCGATGCCGATGGTGGCGATACGAACGATATTGATGGCGCCGCACCCGTTGGCGAGAATATGACTACCATTCGGCATCGGAACAATGGTCTGGCATCACGTTAGGTCGAATGTGCGGGAGGCCATCGCGTCACATGGAACTGAAGATGGGTTTCTAATCACCCTCTAAGAACCTGACCATACCTCCTGCATCACAACCTAGCATTACTCTGCATCTTGCAATGCTGCCACGCCAGGTAATACTCGACCCTCAAGCAGCTCAAGCGATGCCCCGCCACCCGTGCTCACGTGTGACATCTTATCGGCCAAACCAGCCTGTTCCACGGCTGCCACACTATCGCCGCCACCGACAATTGTAATCGCTCCATTCGCCGATGCTTCGGCCATGGCCTGGGCAATAGCGCGGGTACCAACGGCAAACGGTTCCATTTCAAACACACCCATCGGCCCGTTCCAGATTACAGTGCGCGCAGCTCGAATCTCGGCACTGTAGCGTTCGATAGTCTTGGGGCCAATATCCATCACCCGCCAGCCATTGGGAATCTCACCGACGTCAACGATACGATGCTGCGCTTCAGCGCTGAACGCATCGGCAATGACCACATCAACCGGTAGCAAGAGCCGGGCGCCGCGCTCATCGGCAAACGCCATCAATCGTTGCGCCACGGATACACTGTCTGGCTCAACCAGCGAATCACCGAGATTCAATCCCTTCGCCAGCAAAAAGGTGTTGGCCATCCCACCACCGATGAGCAGCGCATCGACCTTACTCAACAGATTCTCTATCACGCCGATCTTGTCACTGATCTTGGCACCGCCAATGACCGTCACAAATGGACGCTGAGGATTGCTTAGCGCACCCCCGATGTATGTCAATTCCTTTTCCATCAGAAAACCGGCAACGGCCGGCAAATAGTGGGCGACCCCCTCGGTGCTGGCATTAGCCCGGTGGGCCGTACCGAACGCATCGTTAACGAAGACATCACCAAGCCGGGCCAATGCAGCGGCCATCTCCGGATCGTTGGCCTCTTCGCGTGGATCGAAACGAGTGTTTTCGAGCACCAACACCTGTCCCGGTTTTAACATAGCAACAGCCGCTTCAGCGGCTGGGCCGGTAATCGCTTCAGTCTTCTTAACCTCTTTTGCTTCCGGGAGTAGCTCAAACAACCGTTCAACAACTGGCCGTAAACTATACTTCGGGTCGGGCTTACCCTTCGGTCGTCCGAGATGCGACATCAGAACCACACTGGCTCCATGCTCTAGCAGATAGCGAATAGTAGGTAAGGCAGCTCGGATCCGGGTATCATCGGTAATTTGTCCTTGATCATCGAGCGGGACATTAAAATCAACCCGCACAAGTGCCCGTTTCCCGGCCCAATCCACATCACGGATGGTCTTCTTATTCATGCGCATCCTCCTTTGTTTGCGCTGTAACGGCACACCGTCATTGTAACACAGCACCTACTTGCCGATGCAGAAACGGCTGAAGATCATATCAAGTAGGTCTTCCCCAACCGTCTCACCGGTAATCTCACCCAACGCATTCGCGGCGCCGGTCAGATCAGCCGCCAGTAAGTCGGTTGCCGCACCCATCGCCAACGTCTCCTGCGCCGCCCGTAGAAACTCTTCCGCTCGCCGCAGTGCTGCTCGATGGCGTGGATTACTGACCAGATGCGTCGAAGCCATTGCCGGTAGCGTTCCTCCCAACAACGTGCGCGCAATCGTTTGTGCCAGATGCTCAATCCCATGCCCGTAGCGAGCTGAACAGGCGACCACTGCCTTGCATTGAGGATGATCGGGTGTTGGTGGTGGTGGCAATGCAGGATCATCGCATTTATTCCAGACAATAATGGTTGGTCGATCCGCAGTAGTAGCCAACATCGCTTCATCTTCAGGGGTCAATGGTTGTGAAGCATCAAACACCAGTAATGCCAGATCGGCCCGTGTCAGTGCTGCCACTGCCCGTTCAACCCCAATCTGTTCAACCGGATCGGTACTGGTGCGCATCCCGGCAGTATCAATCAACACAACCGGCACACCGGCCAGATTGGCCAGTTCTTCAAGCGTGTCACGAGTCGTACCGGGAATGGGGGTCACAATTGCGCGCTCAACCCGCAATAGGGCATTGAGCAAACTCGATTTTCCAACGTTTGGTCGTCCTACGATCACCACTCGGGCGCCGTTTCGCAAAACTATTCCCTGATCGGCACCGGCTAATAATCGCTCAACGGTTGCCAGCGCCTGCGCAATCGGCCCGGCCACGGTTTGCGGTTCAATTCCCTCTTCAGGAAAATCGATCAGTGCTGTGATATACGCCAGGGGTTCGAGAATCGCCTGGCGAGCGGCGCGTACTTCGCGCGCCAACCATCCGTCTAATTGGGCCTGCGCAATCGTCAATCCAGCCCGTGTCTGAGCACGGATCACGTCAAGGGTTGCCTCGGCTTGGCTCAGATCAATTCGGCCATTGAGAAACGCACGTAGAGTAAACTCACCGGGATTCGCCAGTCGGGCACCGGCCGCCAGTGCTGCCTCAAGCGTAAGTTGCACCGGTAACGCACCACCATGACACGAAATCTCAACGACGTCTTCACGGGTAAAGCTATGTGGTGCGGCCATAAATGTGAGCAGTGCCTCATCGATCACCTGCCCGTCTGGACCGATCACGTGCCCATAGCGCACCCGATGGCTGCGCAACCGCCCTGGACGCACCGGTCGAAAGATGCGCAGGGCAATTGGTTGAGCATCAGGCCCACTTAGTCGTATAATGCCGATACCACCCTCGCCGGGTGGAGTCGCAATCGCTGCAATTGTGTCGCTCATCGAGGTTCTGTGCGTCTCCTTACGACATTGTTGCGTCTGATCACATTCTATAACGCTATTGCTCATCTGAGTGGTCTGCGCGGCCTGAGCTGGAGTGATCGCCTGGCCCTACCACTAATGACACTGACCTGGAGCCAGCCAGCACTGAGCTGGTCGGCCTATCTGGTTCTCATGATACCAGCGCTCATTAGCCAGCTCGCGCTGGCAACGCTGCGACGACGTCAGCTTGATCCACGCCAACAGTTGCGACCGGGGCATTACCGTGATCGGCTGATTACTCGCCTCGACCTGCCGGCGCGCCATGGGCCAGTTCCTGCCCTTCATATTGTGCCGCACGGCGGCGCCAGGACGGCAATCCTGGTTACGCATGGTTCCGGGTGCGACAAAACCTTTTACGCCTGGCGTCTCGTTGATACGCTGATACAGCGCGGTATGGCTGTGCTCTTAATCGATCTCGACGGTCATGGCGAGAGTCCGCGCCCCCAATCCTTCCCCCAGATGGTTGATAGCGTTGCTGACCCGATTGATTGGCTCCAGCAGCGATACGAGCGGGTTGGCGCCATCGGCATGAGTCTCGGTGGCGCAGTGCTGGCTCGCGCCGTTGCCGATGGCGCCAGAGTTGATGCGTTAGCACTCTGGGAAGTACCGCCACGCCTGCGTCTCGACGCCCATGCATACCGGCAGGTACAGATACGGGAGGCATTGGCAATCATTCAATGGCGAATGCTGCACCTCTTCCGCGATGGCGCTATTGACCATGTGATTAAGGCATGGCGGACCAGTGGCATTCGAGCCACCATCAGCACCTGGGATTTGTTTGACGCACTCGATGTTCCCGGTAGCCTTCAAGCGCTTGCGGTGCAAAAACCGCCAACCCTCCTAGTGTACGCCGGGCGTGATGCCATTGTGCCACCAGAGGCCGCAGCCGAAATTGCCGACCTGGCCCGTGGCTGGGCTGAATACCATTTGCTGCCATTTGCCAGCCATATTTCACTGCCGATTGATCTGGCATGTATCAGACTCACCGCTGATTGGCTACATCAACACCTTGCGATCTCAAGCGCGATTCGGCGGCAAAACAGCATCAATTAGCCCGTATTCCAAGGCCTGCGTCGCTGTCATAAAGAAATCGCGGCTAAAATCGGCTTCTAGCCGTTCAACCGGCTGTCCGGAGTGCTTTGCCATAATTTCCCGCAACAACCGCTGGAGCCGTAACATCTCTTCAACGGCAATCTGCACGTCAGGGGCATAACCCTCGGCGCCACCACCTGCCGGATGGGAATGAATGGTGGCGTGTGGCAAAGCAAACCGCTTGCCCTTCGCTCCAGCGCAGAGGAGCACCGTCGCCATACTAGCCGCTCGTCCAACACAGACCGTACAAACATCGGGTGTTACCAGTTGCATCGTATCGTAGATCGCCAGCCCTGCGCGAATCACACCACCGGGACTATTGATATACATCCAGATGTCACGTTCAGGGTCTTGCTGCTGCAAGACCAATAACTGAGCCACGACTGAAGATGCCAGCTCATCGTCGATCGGTTCACCGATCAGAATAACTCGTTCTTTCAGAAGGCGCGAAAAAATATCCCAACTCCGCTCGCCACGACTCGTTCGTTCTACAATCGTCGGTACTGGCACTGAAGGCATACCTATCCTCTTTCTCCATCATCGACAATGACACAACTTCCATTTTCCAACTTCAACTGGCGCTTGATGGCAACTGCCCGCATTGCAATTTCATAAGGCTGTTGGTAGCGAGCGGGTGACACCGGTACAATTACTATCGAGAGACTCAACAACGGAAACTGGCATGGTTGCCCCTGCCGGTCAAAACCCTGGATGTAGCCCCGTGCTCGGTCCTCTGCCGAATAGAAATATGGGATTGTCGCATCAAACTGCTCGATCACAGCCTGCCCGATCTGCTGCGCTCGTTCAAGGGTTGTCACCAGAACAAAATCATCACCACCAATGTGACCAAGAAAGTCGCCTGACGCGCCATACCAGTGAACTACTTTGGTCAACACACGAGCAGTATGCAAGATGACAGCATCACCTTTGAAAAAACCATAATGATCATTATACCCCTTAAAATTATTGAGATCGATGTAACTAACGGCAAACGGTTCTTGTTTCATCAATCGTTCGCGAATGACCTGCTCAATGACAGCATTGCCGGGTAAGTGTGAAATCGGATTGACACTACGCTCACGCTCACTCCGCCGTAAGATGGAACGGATGCGGGCAGCTAATTCCGTCACACTACACGGCTTCACCACGTAGTCATCGGCGCCTTGCTGTAAACTTCGTACCCGTTCATCAAGTGCACTCACCGCCGAGAGGATGATCACCGGTATCATTCGCCCAGTCGAGGCTGCCCGTAACGTTTGCAAGACTTGTAACCCATCACCATCAGGCAAGAGCCGATCAAGGATAATCAGATCAAAATACTGCTCACGGATCAATTCGAGCGCAGTTCTGACATCAGGCGCAGTGACTATGACAAAACCATTGCTAATCAACTGTTGCCCAAGAATAAATCGAATGTCCGGTTCATCATCAACCAGCAAGATACGAGGCAATCCATGTTCAGCGCGAACGTGCGTATACAGCAGACGATACATCTGTTCGAGCACTGGCTGCTGGAGATCAAGCCATGGAATGCCTGCAATGTCGCGTGACGGGAGACCATGACCGGCCAGCGCTACTACAACATCGCACGTTTCCGGATCGGTGCGTACAATTTGAGCACACTCTACCGGATCAATATCTGCTTCCGCATCGGCGAATACCAACAGACGTGGCCGCCGATACCGAGCCATATCAAGCGCTGTGACGCCCGACCGCACTCGTTCCACCTGCCAGCCAGCCGTCTGCAATACACCGGCCAATTCATCGAGCACAGCTTCGCCAACCAGCACTGCCTGGCCAGCACCCAACGCTGCGGTCGGTAGGGTCGCTGGCGTAGTGGCCGTCGCATCGGCCTGACGGTACAATGTCAATGGGAGACGTACAACAATCTCCTCGCCTTCCTGCTGCACTCGCCCGTTCAGATTCTGCGCAAACTGTCGTAAACGTATACTGGAACGCTGTAACGCGGCGATTAAATTATTCAACCGCTGATCCGGGCTATTACCATAATGATGAGCGAGCAAATCGACTGCACTCTGCATCGTCGTGAGCGGTGAGACGAGCTGGTGAATAAACTGTTCAACCTCTGGTGAAAACTTACCCATGGTGTCCCTCGTTTCCGGCGATGACGGAGGTCAGCGCAGCAATTAACCGATCAGCCGAGACAGGCTTCTCGAGAAAACCGTTTGCCCCTAGTGCAGATGCCTGACTAGGGGCATCATGCCCTAGATCATTGGCCGTCAAAACGACAACCGGAATCGTAGCCGTGTCTGGGTTTGCCCGTAATCGACGGAGCACCTCGAAGCCATCAATCTCCGGCATGCGCAAGTCCAACAAGATCGCATGTGGCCGGATATGCACTGCCAGTGACAGCGCCTCTTCACCACCACTGACGGACAATACTCGAAAATTATTCCGCTGGAGGATTTTCGTCAATGTCAAACGTACATTTTGATCATCGTCTACTACCATAATAAGAGGTTTTGGACTGATAATCTGCTCGTGCACCGCAGCAATAAGCTGCTCAGTCGAGATCGGCTCAGCCAAAAACAGCATATCCTTTGGCAAGCGACCTGTCGCTTCATCACCAACTACGATCATTGGCGTCATCTGATAAAGCGGAATAGCACGCAACCGGAGCAGCAACTCGTCTACGTTTTCAGGATGCACCAGAACAACCACTGCGGGCTGGCGTTCTGGTAACATCGTTAGCAGCTCTGCCGGAGATCGTACTATCATCTCCCAACCTGATGTCGCCGTTCCTTCGGCTTGCAACGCCGTTACCAGGGGATGTCGATCAGCTCCTACAAGCACCAACGGCGGCTGATCCGATATTGGCAGACGCTGCACTTTAGCCAGCGGTACGGTAAAATGGAATGTACTGCCCTGCCCAACCTCACTCTCGACCCATATCCGCCCGCCGTGCAATTCCACCAATTCCCTAGAGATCGCCAGACCCAGGCCTGAACCGCCCTTCTGGCGGCTAATCGATTGATCAAGCTGCTGAAACTTCTTAAACAATTTCTCCTGATCAGAACGTGCAATACCCGGCCCCCAGTCACGGACACTAAAACGCACCATCGCCTGATCAGGACTGACGCTCAAGAGCACGCGCTGACCTGACGCAGAGAACTTTATCGCATTAGAAAGTAGATTAACTACAACCTGCACAATACGGTCGCGATCAACGTCTATCAAAGGCAGATTCGGCGCTATTTCGACATCTATAGTTATGTCATGTTGACGAGCGACACTAGAGAGGTTATCAACCGCGCTCCGGCAAATCTCTTCTGGCGCAACCGGCTTACGCTGCAATTGCAATTGTCCGCGTTCAATTTTGGCAATATCCAGCATATCATTGACCAGACGTAGCAACCGGTTGGTATTATTCAACGCAATCTGTAACAACTCACGAGCTTTAGCCGGCATATTCGGCACGAGACCAGACTTGCCACGTTCCTGATCGCCGAGTACCAACTGGAGCGACCCCTGTGCGTTCATCAACGGTGTCCGCAGTTCGTGCGACACTGTGGAAACAAATTCGTTCTTCATCTGTTCGACTTCACGTTCACGAGTGACATCACGGAAGATCAGGATTCGCCCCAAATATTGTTCTCGTCGATCAACCACAGGTGCTGAAAAGCATAGTAAGCGGCGCGGCTTCGGCCAGACAACCTGAAACTCCTCATGGGCCCGATCGGTCTCTGAACCGAGCAGTTGACTGAGCCAGAATGTTAAGCGCGCAGGATTAGCAAATACCCGACCGAACAATAGCAAGAGATCGTCATACGAGTGACCTTTCAGATCGTGCTCAGCAATGCCGAGAAAATAACAAGCCCGTCGGTTGACCATCACAATTTTGCGTTGGGGGCTAATCATGATAATCCCATCGTTGGTTGCTTCGACAACTGCCTGAGCACGATCAAGTTCAGTACGCAATTGCTCAAACAAGCGCGAATGCTCAATAGCTACACCGATTTGTCGCACTAGTAATCGTAACCACTGCCATTGTCGCTCGCTGAAGCCACGACCCGGCCATGGTGCCAACTGGATGACACCCGCCTGCCATCCACCAACTAGGATTGCGATTGAAAGCACACCATTGATTGCGTATGTCCTGAAAAACGTATGGAGTGCCGTAAGCTCCTGCGGAGGTGAGGGATCAGGTACCTGATAGGCAACCTCGTGACCTGAACGAAGGAGTGAATCGGCCAGATACCGACACTGGCGCCCAAGATCAGCCTGCCACAGTTGGCGCAGGATGGTAGCAAAGGCTGCTGCATTCGGATGTGTTTTGACATCCTGCAGATGAAGTTCATGTGCTGCATCATTGCAGAGATATATTGCACCTGCAGCCGCACCACCGCTGATAATTAATTGTTCCAGAGCTGCTTCGAGCAACTGGTCAAGCGTATGGGTGTAGAGCAATGTCAGATCGATCATTGCTTCGGGCGATATGCCATTCACATAGTCGGTATGCTCGGCAGGCGCCAACATGGCGTGTGCATACATTGCATCATCGGCAAGAAATTGCAGAATGCCGACGTGTTCATCGGTTATGGTAATCGACCAACCACATACGCACAGCGCCTGTACAATCCCCTGTTCACGAAACGGCAAGACCACGACGCTCGTCGGAGGATGGTCCGCCCAGATAGCCTCGGTCAGTGCCAACACCAGGGGGGGCAATTGCTGACCAGGGGTAAACTGGAGAGGCTGACGGAGCAGACGCAGGTCGTGCAGCAGATAGGGTGGAATGGTGATCTGAGCAGGAGTAGGGGCAACACCACAGCTTAGCAACCGGTATAACTGATTCCCGTCAGGATCCAACTGATACAGGATAGCCACATCGGCTGCGGCCACACTACATACCCCCTCGAGCAAAACCTGCCATACTTCCTCGCGAGCAGTTGCTCGATACATTTGTCGGCACAGTGTCGCCAGTAAAATTGCTCGATCAGAGATATGCACGATGCGTACACCTGTTCAGAAATAGATTACGTCTGATGATCAGGAAAAATCGATTTAATACGATCAACCAGATCAAAAACATCAAACGGCTTCTCGATCCAGCCGCAGACAGAAGGAGGCAAATCTTTCAGCAACGATCCCAACGAAGGACTGGCAGTCAACAAAATGATTGGAATATGCTGCCAAACAGGATGGTGTCGCAGATGTTGACACAACTCTAGCCCACTCATCTGTGGCATCATGACATCAACTAGCAAGAGATCAAACGAATCGCGTTCAAGCAGCCTTAACGCCTCCAGACCATTACTTGCCGTAACCACAGTGTAATCTGCGCCTTCAAGTGCCATACCGATAATAAATTGCAGATCAGGCTCATCTTCGGCCAGAAGAATTTTCATATTCGTGCTCTTCCATTAGCACAATCTGCCGAGCCACTTCTTCAATGGCAATCCGTTGCTTACGATAGAAATCCGATTCACTCATAGCCAACCGATGAGCAACATCGCGCACGGTTTGGCGACGTAAAAAGCGTCCCTCTAACAAATTGTACAACAACCACTCTTGAGCGGACGGATCGATCTGATCATCGGGGCGCAGATTAGCGATTGCCTGGCGTAATACCGCCTGCAATGCCCGTGTTGGGCTTCCCCCCTGTTCGGCCAGCAGACGTCGTACAATCCGCAGGCCAAGCAACGGACTCTCGGCCAGCTTTGGGCCGCCCCACAACTGGCTTAGCGCATCTTTCACCAACTGCGGAAAATCGGGATGCAACACAATGTCATCTTCGATACTGCTCAACGTCGCCGGTGTTGCTTGCTCTAGCCGCGAACTCAGTTTTTGCAATGACTCCATCTCAGGCGCAAGACCGCGCAGTGCATCAAAGATTTGTCGTTGCATCTGCACAGTGGTCAACGCCAGCTCGATCTGGTGCGCCAGACCGGTAACCATCCGTCGCATCTCAGCCGACATCCCGCCATTCCGCTGTAAATGCTCAGGTGTCGCTTCAAGTCCAATCGCGCCGAGAAAGATGCCATCAGGACTACGCAATGGTAAGAGGCAAAACGTATTCACTACCACAAAAGAACCGCTATCTAGGCTGGCGCTGGCGTCGTAGGGCATGCGCTCTAGTTGCGGCAATAACTCAACGATTGGATGCTCATTGACAAAACGTCGAATCACACGACGAGATCCCCAAATCGCTTTCACGCTAAACCCATCTTCACCCGGCGCGATAATAAAGCCGGTCTGTACCTGCAACGCACTACAAATGGCCACCAATGAGTTTTCCAGCAAGGCGCGGAGATCGGCGCGGGTAAACATATTGCGCGGCAAATTGCGCAGATAATCAATCTCAGAATGGTCCTGGCGATAGATCAGGGCATCGAGATATGGCTTGACCTGGGTAACAAAAATGGGCATCAGCACGGTCATGACCATGACTCCAAACGTGATCAATGTTTCTGGCGGCAAACCCAGATACTGCGCGATCACAGGCACAGCTTGAATAAACAAAATCGTGGAAATACCAACAAAAGGACCGTACAACCACCAACGAACAAAATCTTGTTTGATGAGCCGTTCGGGAATGAGCATCCCCTGGAATGCCACCGAATAGGTCATCACCGTAACCATCACGATGACGATCATACTGGCAACTGCCTGCAAGGCCAGAATCAACGTGAGTGGCACCATATTCGGTGATGCTACTAACAAGAAGGGAAAGACACCAATCCCCGGCGCTGCGAATGTAGCACCCAGATAATTCAACCGCCGTTGTTGCGCAGGGGTTAAGGCGGAACGACGCACAATCAGAATTGCAATGAGCGCTGAAAGCACAGCTAAGCCAAAAAAGAACACATAAAACCAAAAGATTGGCCCGGCCTTGAAACGTGCAATCGGCCCGCTGGGAGTACCTGTATGGATAACGAGATTAGTGCCAAGGACAACAAGCAGAAAGATCGCCAGACTGGCAATGTATGCAGCATATACACTCTTTCGCCACCGCTGCGCCAGGGCACTGGCACTCCCGAATGAGAGCAACGCATTGGCAAAATGAATATAGCCCGCCGGTACCAACACAATACCTAACCATTGCGCACGTCCTAGAAATTCGATGGTTTCCGGACGCTGTGCACGCGAGAGTAACAGATCACCACTGTAAGCAATAATGACACCCGTCAGTAAAACCCCTAACGCACGCACAATATCACTACGCCAATTTTGCAAAATAACATACGCGAGCAATGAAAAACTGACAATTAATACTGCGGCGAAGAGAATTTCATTAATGCGTTCAAGTAGAGCTACCATAGCAGTATACAAATATCATTACGTAGGAGCGTAATAACACAAGAGGCAACCTTACAATAATGTATGTTTATAGAGAGTCGCATCTAGCCAACGATACCAGTGACACCATTGCTTACAAGAGAGTCACAGGAGCCATGATTGTACCCATCCTCCTCTCCTGGGCTACTTGCACACTGAAGAGTTAGTCTGGATTATACCATAGCAAGTAGCAGCGAGAACGATATAAAATTGTTATGTAAAGTTCAAGTAAACGATCTATGCTATAATCTGAGCAGTAGTACCGGCATAGAATTGAGAAACCGCTATGCGCCAGCTTCCCAATCTGCTAGGTCTCTTCCGCATTATCGCCACCCCCATCCTGGCCTGGATGGTCCTAGTTGCCACGCCTATGGCCTATCTTGGTGCAGCATTGTTACTCTTTCTCATGGCCCTGAGCGATATGGCTGACGGACGTCTGGCCCGCCATCTCAAGGTCGTATCACCACTCGGCGTGTTTATTGATACGATCAGCGACAAGATTTTTGTTGCCGGTGTCCTGTTGCCGATGATCGAGGTTGGTCTTCTCCCAACCTGGGTGGCTCTTACTATTATTATCCGTGAATTTGTCGTTTCCGGTCTCCGCTCATTTGCCGCTGCTGAAGGGATTGTGATTTCGGCCCGTCGCTTCGGCAAGCAGAAGCTGGTCATTACTGTGGTTGCTCTGATCTGGCGCTTGCTGGAAGCGCATGCAGCAACTGGTGGCTTCCTGGGAACTATCCTCGGTGGGTATCTGGTTCCACTCCTCAGCCTCTGGCCTATCGTAATGGCGCTGGCATTGCTCTGGACAGTTGGCTCAGGGGTCGAATATCTCTGGCAAGCGTGGCCTCTGCTGCGGCGAGGATGGATACCGCACGCATCGTAACAGGAGAGACAGAAGGCTTTACAGCGTTTGTAGAGCTTGACCGAATGATTATCGTCACTGCAACCATCATAAAAATGAAATACGACGGGACACCATGAGATCGATCCAATGCCAGATGGGGTACGGTATGAGCAGTATTTCGTATCATCACCAACGATACCGGCTCCCCACCGCATTGTCTAGGGTATCCCGTCAAGCCGTATTCGGCGAATCAGGTCTTCTCTATCGCAGCAATGCGCTACAGAACGACGGATAAACTTTCAGAGCACAGCACATCTATCGGCCACTACGGATGCAAAAACAGGCGATCAATAGCCGTGGCCAATTGCCGAAGCGTCGTCACCTCGTGCATCGCATCACACATTGGCGCATACTTGTAGATGTCGCTGCTCAACGAGCCGGGATCGTAAACACCCCACTTCCAGCGCTCTTCAGTGGCGAACCAGACTATGCGGCGCGCCCGCCGTCGAATCTGCTCGAACGCAGGAAGATTCGGATCGTTCTCGTTGTTACGTCCATCACCAAGGACGATCACGGTAGTACGGCGATCAATCAGGTGCAATTGATCACGACAAAACTCGGCCAGTGCATTCCCCAGATCGGTGCTGTAACTGCGCGTAGGCCGAATCTCACGCAAGACTTGGGTAATCGCCTGTTCAGGTCGTGATTCGGCAAAGTAATGCGACATGTCGTACAGCCGATCGATGAAGGCAAACGAACGGGTACGGCTAACCTGATCGTGCAGCGCGTAGATCATGAGGAGCATGCACGACATAACGTGCTGCGTACTAACACTCCGATCACACAAAATGACCAGTTTCGGTTTGAGGTGACGCTTGCGATGGCGCACCAGCATCGGCACCCCACCGAAACGCTGATTAACTCTAATTGTTGCCTTGGCATCGAGTGTCCCGGTCTTCCCACGACGCTGGCGCAGCGCCAATCGTGTACGCAACCGTGCGGCCAGTTTACGTACCAGAGTTCGCATCTCAGGCAGGAGACTCTCATCGAGTTGTTCAAGGGGCAGATCAAGCAATTCGCGCTCAGTGGGTCGGCCCCTGCCCTGGCGTGGTCCCTGTCCCTGAGCTTGCTCTTGCATTTGTTGAGCGACCTGCTGACCAATTTGCTGCTCAAGCGCTTGCAGATTAGCACGGGCGGCCTGTTCGATTGCCCGCAGCGCCTCTTCACGCATCCCTTGTTCGCGCAATTGTTCGAGCAGTTGGCGTAGCGCCTGCTGGAGACGGTTCATCTGCAATTCACGCATGGCCTGGCGTGTCATCCAGTCTCGATAACGCGGGTCGCTCAGGTGTGGAGGCGAGACATTGGCCAGCATTGCCCGAATCTGCTGATTGCTGAGCGGTTGTCCACTTACCATGCTTTGGAAGAGTTGGCGGAGGGGTCCGGGGGGAAGCTGGGCGAGTAACTGCTGCAACTGCTGCAACAACTGTTGCTGCTCTTCCGGTGAGAGTTGACCACCACCCGCCGGTTGCAAGGCAGGGGGAGAATCCTTACCAAAATAGAGCGGGAAAAGTTCATTGAAAATGGCCTGATCCTGTCGCTCTTTAATCAGCGCGGTTTGCAATGCCAGCCGAAAGATATTTCGGTCGGCAATCCCTGCCTGTTCAATGGCTCGCATTGCGTCAGCCGACTCTGCGACGCTGATCCGAACACCGGCGGCGCGCAAACCTGCGATAAATTCGGTAATGCGTCGATCCATAATTCACTCCACTTAGTTATTGGTCCAATCGCCGCTGCGATAACCACCCCGTGGCCGATCAGGTCGGTCGGGGCGATCGGACCGATCAGGCCGATCAGGTCGATCTCCCTGCTGTAACAGACGGCGAGCGCGCTGCAAGTCGCTCTCGTATTTGAGGAGGACGTTAAGGGTGGTGTCAAGCGTCGCCTTATCAAGCTGGCGTGCGTTCAGTTCTACCAGTGCCCGCGCCCAATCAAGCGTTTCAGAGACACTCGGATGCTTCTTGAGATCAAGCGTTCGCAAACGCTGCACCAGCGCAACCGCTTCGCGTGCCAGTTTTGGTGCCAGACCCGGTACCTTCAACTGCACAACGCGCAGTTCAGCTTCGAGATCGGGATAATCGATGTGAATGTACAAGCAACGGCGTTTCAAAGCCTCACTCAACTCGCGCGTGTTATTCGAGGTCAGAATCACAGTCGGCACATGTTTGGCCTTTAGCGTCCCCAGTTCGGGAACGGAAACCTGAAAATCACTAAGCACTTCGAGCAAAAATGCCTCGAATTCGGCATCGGCGCGGTCAATTTCGTCGATAAGCAAGACGACCGGCCGGTCGCTCATGATCGCCCGCAATAACGGACGCGGCAGAAGAAAGCGCTCGGAAAAGAAGACATCTTCTTGCGAGGCAAGCCGATCAGCCGCTTCGCGCAGACTTTGCGCATCACCGAGCAGATCGGATAGCTTCTCGCGCAGCAATTGGGTGTAGAGCAGTTGCTTGGCGTATTCCCACTCGTAGAGCGCCTTCGTCTCATCAAGACCCTCGTAACATTGCAAACGGATCAGTTCGCGACCCTGAGCAGCGGCCCAGGCCTTCGCCAGTTCGGTCTTGCCGACGCCGGCCGGGCCTTCGGCTAGCAGCGGCTTACCCAATCGTTCGGCGAGAAAAATTGCCGTGCTAATCTCGTCGGAGGCGATGTAGTTCTGTCGCCCTAATAATTCACGCACATCGGCCATTGAATGAAACATGCCAGGGGCCTTTCTGTGATGGCTTCCGGGAGCTAACGACTGTCCGGTAATTCCATTGCTGTCATTCACGTCATGGAGTTCTTATGACAACCGGATATTCTCATTATATCACCGTTTGCGCGTGTTTGCCGATTGCAATCCTTGCGGTATACTATGAGCATGAAGAGTAAATATCGTTTTCGCGCTATCTTGTTCGATCTGGATGGGACGCTCACCGATCCGTTCATCGGTATTGCACGCAGCGTTAACTATGCCCTTCATCAACTCGGCCACTCACCATTGAGCGATCCGGCATTGCGCCGCTGGATTGGGCCACCCCTTCACGATTCCTTCGCACAACTACTCGGCGATCCGACCCTGGCCGATCAGTCGGTTGCCCACTATCGACAACGGTACTGGGAAATCGGCCTGTATGAAAATATGGTCTTTCCTGGTATCCCTGAACTGCTGGCCGATCTTAAAACGCATGGTATTAGGCTGTTCGTTGCTACGTCAAAGATTCGCCCTTCAACTGAACGTATTCTGGCGCATTTCGGCTTACAACCGTTCTTTGAAGCCATTGCCGCCGTTGATCCCGACGACCGCAATGGCAATAAGGCCATGGTGATCGCAACGCTCTTACCTTGTCTGCGCGCCGACCGCGCTTGGACGGTGATGGTCGGCGATACTGTGTACGACATTATCGGCGCCCGTTCGCACCGTATGCCATGTATTGCAGTAACGTATGGCTATGGGGAATACCAGGAGCTGTACTATGCTGCACCTCTTGCTCTGGCCGACTCGATAGCAACGCTGCGATCGTTATTAATCGCAGAGTGATAAGGGTTGGGGGTGATGGTCTGCGAGCAATCCTCTCATTGGTACATCAATTGTGCATGTCTCCGCGTTGGCAGGGGCGGGTTTGGAACCCGCTCCCACAATGCAATGACGGGATCACTCCTCTTACACGACGCAGGCCAGTGACCTCGTTATACAGGTGTGAACGACATCTGTTGACGAACATAACCAAAACCTGAAAACGTTGAAAAAACCCTGGTGGGAGTGGTGGAAACCACTCGTTCCATGCCTCCTCTTCCTCGCGCCATGTGAGCGGAAATGGATTAGAGGGACGTAAGAGATTTTCGGCGTTTTCGGTCTTCCGTCGTATTTCAGACTCTACGACGCACCGAGTAGTTCGTCAATGCGTTCCAGGACATACGTCGGGCGATACGGAGATCGCTCTATATCGGCACGCTGGCTATCACCGGTCAGCACGAGGGCCGTGTCCATACCGGCAGTCACACCCATTGCAATATCGGTCATCAAACGGTCTCCTACAATAATGCACTGTGCTGGCGGCAACCCGATCAGGTTGGTAACAGTACGCGCCATAATCGGCGAGGGCTTACCGACAATGACCTCACAACGGGTATCGGTACAGGCTTCAATGGCAGCGATGATCGCAGCGGCATCTGGTTCTCCACCACCTGGTACGGGACAGAATCGATCGGGATTCGTCGCTACCAATCGCGCTCCTGCCCGGATTGCGTCGAAGGCAATTTGTAGTTTGCGGTACGTGAAAGTACGGTCAAACGAAGCAACAACAAATGCGATCTCACCAGGCCGTTCACTCAACGGGAATCCGGCCGCCTCAAGCTCTCCGATCAGCGGCGCTTCACCGACCACAAAGAGTGGTGCACCAGGCGCATTCGCCAGCAGCCACTCAACCATCACTGTCGCACTCGTTATAATCTCGTGTTCTTCAGCCACAATACCAAGTCGCTGCAAACGGGCGGCATACTGCTGCCGTGTTTTGGTGGGATTGTTTGAAAGAAATGTGATCCGACGACCCTCTTGACGCAAAGTATGCAACAGTTCGGCTGCACCCGGTAAGAGCATATCACCCAGGTAGATCGTCCCATCAAGATCGAAGATATAACCGTCGTAACGTGGAATTGGTTGCATGCTAGCTCCAGGTAGTGACGATGAGTACGTATGCACCCTGCAATAGTATCACAACTGACTACATGCAGTTCGACTTCCCGGCAGGGGTGTTCAGCGTTTGCGGTTTTACAGTGAACACCAGACAATGCCGTTTAAGAACGTGCGTCTACAGCCTGCATTCCTGCGCTGACAACGGCAGAACACGCACCCCTCCGACACCCCGTTTGCAGGGGAAGCGAGGTGGGATGGATGCACCGCTCTAGTATTCTGATGCGAAACAATGTGGAGAGCTGATAGAGGTGATAGACGTTGTTACGCCTGATCGTCTCAGGCGTTGAGCATACGTTCTTTCATCGACCAGTTGGTGGAGAGCAATTGCTTGATACGTTCAATCAGTTCATCGATGAAGAACGGCTTGGTCATGTAACTATGAACATCCGCCTCGGCTACAGCATGACGCACTTCGGACGAATCATAGGCCGTGACAATCAAGGTAATTGGGTTGTACCCTTGTTCGCGCAATGTCTTCACCAGCCGCACACCATTCATGCCACGCAGATTGTAGTCGCTAACCAGTAAGTCGAATGGTTGCTCTTTCCAGCGTTCCAGGGCCTCTTCCGCGCTGAGCACTGACACAAACTCGTAAGGTATCCCTATGCCCTGCATTGCAAGCTCTATGATGCGCCCAATGTGATGATCATCTTCTACCAGCAAGATGCGCACAGGTTGCGCAGTCTGAGGATTGCTGCTCATAGAAGCCCCCCGTCTCTATCCCTGCGCCGTTTCAAAGATGGACAGTCACGGTGGCGCTGGTGACAATAGTACTTTTTTCCTATCTTTAGTGTAGCACAGCTTCACCTAGGATACAATAACAGTTTTGTCAAATTGTGATCGATGATTCGGATAGGTTCTAAATACCCAGAATCAGGTATCCAGTCGTTGCTTAAGCGCTCGTTGTACAACCTCGACGATTCGATCAAACGGTGATGCAGCACCTTCGATACCGAGCAGCTCGATGATCTTTTTCAGATCGTCAACGATCTGCCTGGCACCGCCTGCATAGAGGTTATTGATGGCTTCCTCTGAAACGCCGGCAAAACCATGCGCAATCACGCTCTGATTACGTAGATCGGCCAGTGCGTTAAGTTTGTTCAAACGTGCCTGAACACCTTGTAACCGCTCGCGATCTTTCTTTGTCGCACATGGTGTACCATCTGCTCGTGTTCCCCCTTCAAGCACAAATTCAAACATCGCCTGCATGGCCGGTCGATTTGGGCCATCGGCGTAGCGCAGCGGCTGATTGTCAATGGTGCGTTGTTCCAAAAACCTGCGTAAATCCGGCGTAGCTTCGATCTGCTCACGATAGCGTTTCACATTGACCTCACGCAGCTCCTTACTCATATCGGTAGGCAGGCCGAGGTAGCGTTCGACGATCCAGCGCAAGACGCCCTCTTGAAACCGAAAGATACGCCCCAGCATATCGGCATAGCGACCGTTGCGCCAGGCAATTTCGGCGCTGTAGGCCACTTCACGGAGCAGCGCAGCCATATCGTTTTTTTCGAGCTGTTTGAGGTCGGCACTCAACTCACGACAGAGATCGCGGTTTGTCCCTGACGCGACACGTTCTGCCTTCGTCGCAACATCCTGTGCACGCCGAAAATCAAATGCTTCGCGGTAGACAGCATATTCAAGGAGTCGGAGAATCCACTCCTCAACCCCGGCATGACGTGCGCTGAGCAGGGCAGCCGGGAAGTTGTACTGACCAAGGGCCGTCATTGCATTGATCCGCTGAAAGGCTCTACTCATCTTTTCGCCGATCCCCAGCTCGGTAACGTGACCACCTTCTGGCGGATAGACGAAATGACAGCGGTCGGCGTAGGCGATAATCGCCTGAAGCTGTAACGCAAAATTGCAAGCCGGAATCCCGCCAGCCGTCAAGATATAGCACGCATCGACATCGTGTTCGACGCGCGTCAACAAGTAGGCGTAAGCCTCGAACGCTTCGTCATAGATACTGGGGTTGAGATCGGGGCCATACCGGTTTTCAATCCGAACCGGTTGCACCTGCTCGATCCAGTTTGCAAACCGCTCGGAAACCAGCCGCTGTACGATCCGCGCCACCCAGACGGTGTCTTTGTCACGTAATCTCACCCCAAAACGATCAGCTTGCATCGTTTTCGGATTTTCCGGCTGGTCGGTGAAGAAACAGATCAGTCGCGCTTTCGCATCAGGATGTTTCTGCTGGATGAATTTTAAACACGGCTCGATCAGTGGTAATTCAAACTGGTGTTCGGCAAAGGTCTGCCAGAGTTGCTCACCCTCAACGCGCAGGTTATTTGGTCGCTTACCGTCGGCCACCAGATCACTGTTACCAAGATTGCACATGATCAGGATTGTCATACCCTACGCTCCTCGATAGTCAGGCAAACCCAGCCCAGTGGCAGCCAAGGTTGCCCGTTCCGCATTACCAGTTTGCGTGTATCAGGGAAGCGATCACCAGCCCGAAATCGCTGTGATCGCTGTCGATGTAATTTCAGATTGTATCGATGCACTGCCTGCACAAAGATCGTTTCGCGATTACCCTCCCGCAGAAGGTTGTCGAGAGTCTTGCTGCGCCAACCGGCTCCCCAACCGATAGGCAGCAGAAACGCATTTGTTCCTTCTAGCCCGGCCAGTCGTTCGGCTAAGTCGGCATAGAAGCGGGCAATTGCTGCTGCTTCTGGATGCTGCTGGAAGTATGCTCGTTCGCCTTCGATCAGCACACGAGCGCGCTGCCGACCCAGTTCCGCTAGGCGCGACGGTTGGAGTTGTTGCGCCCAGTCGCCAAAGTCGATCACCGAGCGGGCTATCTGGCCGGTAAACGGATACTGTTCGATTTGCAAAACGGCAGTAAACGTGACGCCAACCGGCGCCGCTTCAACTGTCATCGGCGAACCCTTGGGAAACACCCGTACCTGAGCCAACAACGGGTTCTGGCGAACCGGTTGAGTATCGCTCAGATGAACGGCGCGCATCACGTCGCGTAACAGATCGTGACTAACCCGCCTAGAATCGCCTTGCTTGCGTCCGTAAAAGATGTTGCGCTCGATGGCTGCTGCGGCCTTGCGCTTATCTTCTGCGTCGGCAAATTGCGCCAGCACCTGTGCCGCTCGCTTCGGTGCCAGCGCCCAGGCCAGAACGGTGCGGAGCGCACCCTTCAACGTTGATCCGGGGAGATACAGACGGTCGGCGGGGTCTTTCACGCAAGCCAGAATCTCGCTCATCTCACTTTTGACTTCGGGGCGCCCAGTGCAAGAGTAGCGGAGCAGACCCGGTACGGTACGCAGATCGTCAACTGTCAATAGACCGGTTGTAAGCAAGTCGTTAAAACCACTGTTCTGGAGCAATTCTGGCGGGACAACGATAGTGGTCGCTGCCGTTTCAAGACTGGCCCGTTCGGCCTTCAGGCGAGCCAGTTCCTCTTTAATTTTGTTCGCCTCGGCGATCAGGCGCTGCTCCATCTCTTGCGCCTTGCGTGGGTCTTTGGGCGGCGACGCCTCGAAACGTTTAATGTCTTCGATATTCTTTTGCTTCCGACGCTGGAGTCGCTCTTCACGCTCGGCCAAACGTGCCAGTTGTTGTTCGCGAGAAGGTTGACGTTCCAGCCAGCGTTGCAACACAAGATCGAGGACAGCATCACTGTTGAAGACGTAGGTTGTCTCGCGGTCGGCGTAGAAATCGACTTGCTCATACAACCGGCTCCCACTCAGCACGCAGAGCGGGCTGAGGGTTTCGATACGCAGTTGATACACTCGATTGATCGATGGCATAACGCTCCTCATTCGGTTGCCACGGTAAACCAATAGCCAGTGCCAGGCCACTGCGGTAGATCGGGTGTGGCAGGTTCACATCCGGTCTCACATCAATGATCTGACCACGCGGCAAGACATTGGCGCAGGTTAGGACAGCGCCTTCGGCGATCATCATGATCGATTGCCGACGGTAGGTGGTGCCATCGGCAGCCAGGAACCACCCGCCAACGTTGACCAGTTGGTACGTCGAGGATTCATCGCGTACAAACGCCAGCTCATCCGGGGTCGGGATATAACGCGAGAGCAAGACGGCGCGCCGGTGAGGTTGCGGCAGATCGAGACTAAGCGGCGCACCGCGTTGCCACGTGAAGGCGCCATAGCCGTTAGTGCGCTTCCCCCCCAGGCCACTCTCACCGAGCAAGGTGAGCAGGCGCTCGAACACCGGCTGGGCTTGCGGATCGTCAAACATTACGCCCACACTCAAACCGGCGCCAGGCGAAAAGATAATACGACCGACTTCATAGTAGGCCGACGCCTGACTTAACCGATCCAGGGTTACTCGTGGTGTGGCGTCAATCTGCCAGAGCAGGCTCGCACTCAACCGCGCCCGCCAAGACTCTGTACTTTCACTGGCCGTCGGTTTCCATGGCGACGGCAGGCTGCGGGCTTCTTCTTCACTCAGCCAGATTTTACCTTGTTGCAGGATCAAAGGAGAGTCGGGCAACATCTCACCCTTACAGACGGCAACGAAGAGGGCCGGCGAGAGATAACGCAGCTTCTTGAGCTTCTTGCTGGCTACTGCGGCAGTATCGGGTAAATGCAGTAACGGACGTGGCAGCAACGGCAGATCACCGATCCGAGGAACAAGTGAGCTGTGGCGAAACGGTGGTTGCCCATTGAGAAACGGCGTAACCCAAACCGGTGCGCCATCAGGTGTACGTTGATCATCACTAAGTGCTGCCTGCGCCACCAGCGCTGCAAAGAACGAATCGGAGGCTAACGTCTCGCTCGTCTCTTCCAGACCGATCCCCTGCCGACCAAAGTGAAAGCTAAGCGTTGTCGCGCCAGGTGGTGGATTCAGGTGGTAGACGGTAAGTATCGTCGGCATAGAGCTTTCTCCGGAGAATGGCCACACCTACGCTGCGGCGAAATACTCTTGCAACTTGATCAGCAGCTCGTCTCGCTTCAGCTCAGGCAGGGTTGGCGCTTCCATTACGAGCGTCAGCTCATCGTACTGTCCGGCTTGAAGCCGACGAGCAAATATCTGAACATGACGCAGACGCACCTGACCATTGCCACGCGATCCCATCCCACCCAGGTAGTCATCTTCAAGATAAGTGAAGGCCTCGTAGAGTGAACCGAACAGATTGATAACATCGGCGAGCGTTTCACCATTCCCGACGTAGAGACTGTAGACCGCTTCTGCCGGCCCAAAGACAGTACCCGCTGGCACGCGCTCGATCTGGCGCGGTGTAGCCGCCGAAGTGACACGATCAATCGCGGCTTCCCACTTGATCTCGGTATACGGCAGATCGGTACGGAGCTGACGCAGTTCGCTTTCTGATTTGGCGGTCAGTGGCACATCCCGCATTATTAGGCGCGTCGGCACACTGATCGTTAGACTATGGTGATTGGGTAACGTGCCAAACACGCCAGCAATCTGGTAGAAGCGACGGTACTCATCTTCGTTCGTTGGCACGTGGATATACACCCCTTCGTTGACTTTGAACGTCTGCGGTGCACCGTAGACCTTTTCCATCAGTGAACGCAGCTTGCCTTTCAACGAGGAGCCGGGAATATAGGGTTGATTGGTACGCGGATTACGAATAACCGGTTTATCAAGACCGCCAATCTCAAGCCCACCAGCGGCGCCGCCGATGTGCAGACCGGTCAGCAACTCAATCTCAGCCCGCAACATGATCCGTCCGTGAAGGGTAACAGCGCGTGTGCTCATGGGGCAGCCTCCTCAGTCATTAACTCGTCTTGCCACCGTAGCGGCGGTGGTAGGCCAGAATCGCTTCAAACAGATCGACAAAGGTATGAAAGCGGCGAACATCATTCTCGATCAGATCAATTGCCTGCGAGAGCGTATCAACCAGTGCTTTCAACCCACCATTGTTGCTGAAGCGACCAACTTGATACGCCATTTTGGGTTTCAACATCAGCAGCCGACGCTGAACGTTTAGTGGAAGAGTCTTTTCCTCAAGGCCTACCTCTTGCTCGATCGAGCGTACCTCACCAAAGATGTTGCGGATCTGGGAAGTGGTAAGCTTTTTACTCAGCTCTTCTCCCAACTCTTCGGCCTTTTGGATTAACAACCGAACAGCTTCCGCCGAATCTTCGGTCATGATCTTTTTTAGATCATCTGCTGAAATAGGCTGAACCGATGGTGATTGATCACCCCGCTGACGATTCATACAACCTCCCTTTGCCAAACATAAACCAATGCTACTGGTTACGATCACGACTGCGCAGCAACAACTGTGCCCAGCGAGCGGCTAATCCGGCAGGGATGATAGTTCGCGCCATAATTCCCTCGCTGCTCAGCAATCGTTCGCGCAGATCAACAATCTTCTGCTTGACCTCGTCTGATGAACGTTCGGCCAGGCGCGTGAACTGGTAAACACCCTGCCACACCCACGGGCCGACAGTCAGTTGTTCAAAACCGGCCCGGTTGTAGCGTGGACGGGCGTACAACGATAAACGTTGCACGGTCATGAGGAGGCTTCGCGGCGCACCCTGCTCGATTAACGCTACCAGTTCATCTTTTAAGCACGCAGCCAGAGCAAATTCCTGCCAGCTTAGCGTCTGACCTAAAAACGTGACCGCATCTTTGTTGCGACCATCGGGATGGGTGTAGCTCTTCGCTGCATCAAGCGCATTTCCGGCATCTTCAGCCGCCTGGTACAGCGGATACCCAGCCTGATGCAGAGTAATGCCCGCCGACACACTCACCGGTGGGATGCCGTCCGGGATGATGCCGGTTGTATAGCGAACAAAATCATTGCGGATTGTGCGGGCTAGTTCAGGCATCACATGCCACGAACCAACGAGAAACAGGTCATCGCCACCGCTATACACGGCGTAGATGCCGCCTTCAGTTTGATTCATCCGCCGGCACAACTCGCCGACCCAACCCTCGAAAAAGCGGCTCAGCGCGCTACTCAGGGCTGCGGTCACAGCCAGGCTGTCCAGGCCGGCCGGTCGATCCAATCCCTTCCCAAAGAGATCGCCCAGATTATCAACATCCATCCGCAACACAGCAATGCGGGCAACACCTTTGCTACGACGGGCAAGCACAGTGAAAGGAGCGACATCACCGGGCCGAAGCTCTTCATCCGACGGCTCGCGCAGGTCATCCTCTTGCAGGCGGTAGGCTTCGGTCACAGTATAGCGCGGCCCTACCGAAATAGCCTGCGCTGGTGAATGTGGCGCTGCTTCATCATCAAGTGCCAGAATGCGGAAACGCCCCGCTCGGACTGGTGGCTGAGGAAGGAACTCATACTGCCAGCCCAGTTGCGTCGTCACCGCTCGCCATGTCTCGCCAGCGAGAGGTTCGGTAGCCGTACCGACCTGCAACAGTACCGCCCGCGTAAGCTGACGACCTAACTCGGCCAGGGATTCGCCTAGCCGGTCATCAGTTTGTTCGTCGTCACCCCGTGGTGGCCGTGGCGGACGAGGCTGAAACATCTGCGCAAACTCATCAGGATCGAGCGCAGCGAACCGTCGCCGCTTATCGCGATCAATCGCCTGCGTCAATTCAATCCACGTCGTATCGCTGTAAGTATCAGGCGCAAAGGGTTGGGTTGCACCCAGAGCCAGGTAGAGCAAACCGTGATGGGCTTTGAGCAATATCCTGCCGAGGTGCTTTCGCCAGCCTAGAACCTGATCGACGACGTGTCCCGGCACCACAACATAGAAGCGCCCGCCACCGGCGTAGAGCAGATTACAGAGCGGCATCCCACTCTCGCGCAACACATAGTTGGCACAAGCATCGGTCAGCAATTGCAAATAGAAAGAACGACCGCGTAACTGGCGGGCCGCCCCTTCTGCCGGGATACTGTAGAGAAACTCCTGCAAACCAGAAAGATCACCACCCACCAGTGCAATGCGGTGTTCGGGATCGGCCGTCTGCGCAGCGGCAACCGCTGCGTGCAGGCGGGCCAGGTCGTAGAGCGAGACAGCCGGTAATGGCGACGGCAAAGACCAGGCGTACCATTGCAAACCAAACAGCAAGCGTTCGACACGCTGTTCGGGATCATTGATCTGCCCAACCGCCTGCAAAACCTGCCGCAGATTATCGGCAAGCGCGTTATCCGGCTTCACCGGCTTGTCCTGCGGAAAGAGGGTATCTTCGTCACAACGTAGCATCGCCGGTTTCTGCCACTGCTGGCGCTGCTGGCTCGAACCAGTGCGTAGCCGAGTAAAAATGGTATCCAACGCATCGGGTAGCGAGGGCCACGTCGACTGAGGTGACTGCCCACAAAGCTGCCAGGCCGCTGCGGTCAGCGCTGGTGGTGCTGTTACCTGCTCACCGGTCGCTGCTGTCGTCCAGGCTTGCAATACCTGATAGGCGACATCAAACGGTTCGGTTGCTGTCATAGCGTTTGCTCCACTATCGTGAGATTGACCTCTACAGTATAAACCATAGTTAAGAATATCAGTAATTCTTCTTCACCTTTCACATCGTTTGCGATGATCGCCGGTTATTGTAGTTATCGTCGTCGCACCTAGTATAGCAAAAATTGCGTTCACAAATGTGAAAATTAATCAGGAAATTTCCGCGATTTTAAGAGGTATTGACCGTTTTGTGCATGCGGTTTCCTGATCTTCCACACAACAATACAAAGACACCAGGGCAGTACGCTCTGGTGTCTTTGCGCTGTATAGCCGCAGGGTAAAACACCTGCCAGTACCGGGAGACAGTACTGGCAGGGGATAGCAGTCTAGGGCGCAACTCTCATAATGACCGGCACGAAAATCCGCATCGGCTCTACGACAATTTCATAGGTGAAGCTGGCGCTCTGCCCGTTAGCATCAGTGACGGTAATCGTGAAGTTGTAAGTTCCAACTTGAGTTACCCGACCCTCCAGTCGGCCATCTTCGGTCATCACGAGACCCGTCGGCAGATTCCCACTGATCTGATAGGTGTAGCTACCGTTACCGCCTGAGACGTTCAGTTGGGCTTGAACGACACTACCCACGGCGATGGATGATGGCAGACGTAACTCCAGGCGAGGCGCTTCACCGGGTGTTGGTTCAGGCGTTGCTGAAGGTGTCGCCGTCGGCACCGGTGATGTGGTCGCTGTCGGCACCGGTGACGTGGTCGCCGTCGGTACCGGTGACGTGGTTGCCGTCGGCACCGGCGACGTGGTCGCCGTCGGCACCGGCGACGTGGTTGCCGTCGGCACCGGCGACGTGGTGGCAGTCAGTACCGGTGAAGCGGTCGCCGTCGGCACTGGTGACGTGGTCGCCGTCGGTACCGGTGACGTGGTGGCGGTCGCCGTCGGCTCCGGCGTCGTGGTGGCGGTCGGTACTGGTGAAGTGGTCGCCGTCGGTACCGGTGATGTGGTTGCCGTCGGCACCGGTGACGTGGTTGCCGTCGGCACCGGTGACGTGGTTGCCGTCGGTACCGGTGACGGGGTCGCCGTCGGTACCGGTGACGTGGTCGCCGTCGGTACCGGTGACGTGGTCGCCGTCGGTACCGGTGACGTGGTTGCCGTCGGTACCGGTGACGGGGTCGCCGTCGGTACCGGTGACGTGGTCGCCGTCGGTACCGGTGACGTGGTCGCCGTCGGTACCGGTGACGTGGTTGCCGTCGGTACCGGTGACGGGGTCGCCGTCGGTACCGGTGACGTGGTCGCCGTCGGTACCGGTGACGTGGTCGCCGTCGGTACCGGTGACGTGGTTGCCGTCGGTACCGGTGACGGGGTCGCCGTCGGTACCGGTG
>JAGHYT010000052.1:0-26860 GCA_017743535.1 Chloroflexus sp. | reverse complement strand
AAGTTGGCAACTGCTTTATCGCCCTCCAACCACCACGTGGCTACGATATGGACCCCGATGCCATCTATCACCGACCCGATCTACCGCCACCACACAATTATTACGCCCTCTACCGCTGGTTGCGTGACGAATGGCAGGCCGACGCGATAATCCATCTGGGAAAACATGGGACGCTCGAATGGCTGCCTGGTAAAGGGGTTGGGTTAAGCGCGGTCTGTTTTCCCGATCCCTTTCTGGCCGACCTGCCTCTGATCTACCCTTTCATCATCAACGACCCCGGTGAAGGGACTCAAGCCAAACGACGAGCACACGCGGTCATTGTGGATCACCTTACCCCACCGATGACAAGTGCCGGCGCATATGGCGATCTGGCCGAGCTGGCTCAACTGGTCGATGAGTACTATCGCATGGAACGGCTTGATCCGACCAAATTACCACTCCTGCAACGGCAGATTTGGGAGGTGCTCCAACGCAGTCAATTGGCCGATGACCTGCGCTATATATTGCAGGCCGATCACGGCGATCATCGTCATGAGTGGGATGGCAGTGTGCTGGAGGATGGCACACCGACCGTTCTGGCCGAGCTAGAAGGGCGTGAGGTGGCCCATCTCCTCGAAGACATCGAAGGGTATCTGTGTGAGCTGACCGGCGCCCAGATTCGTGATGGATTGCATATTCTCGGCACGTTGCCAGAAGGCGAGCAGTTCGTCGATCTCGTGTATCATCTGCTGCGGTTGCCAAATCTCGATGCCCCTAGTCTGCCAGCCGCCGTCGCCACTGCGCTTGGCGTTGAATGGTCGGCGTTACAGGAAGCACCGGGGCGACGGCGTACCGACGATGACCACTTTTTGACAAATGCCGATTTGATCGAATACATTGAAACGCTCTGCCGAACCCTGCTGCGTCAGCTTTATGACCGAGACTGGGCTGTGTCGGCAATTGATGAGGTGATCGAGCAGGTGCTACCTGGTCGTGGTGATAGTTCGTCCATTGCGGAGGCACTACGCTACGCCTGTGACCGGCTTGTGCCGCGGCTCCGTCAGAGTACTGCTGCCGAAATCGATCATTTGCTGGCTGCCTTGGCCGGACGCTTCGTACCGCCTGGACCAAGTGGCGCACCTACACGAGGAATGGCTCACGTGTTGCCCACCGGACGTAATTTCTACAGCCTTGATCCGCGCAGTGTGCCCAGTATGGCTGCCTGGGAGACCGGCCAGGGGCTGGCAAATGATTTGTTGCGCCGCTATCAGCGGGAATACGGCACATGGCCCGAAAGTGTAGGTATCAGCATCTGGGGTACTAGTCTTATCCGTACTGCGGGTGATGATGTGGCGCAGGTGATGGCCTTGTTGGGTGTGCGACCGTGCTGGCAGCGCGAAAATCGGCGGGTCATCGGTTTTGAGATTATTCCCCTTTCTGAACTAGGGCGACCACGGATCGATGTGGTCTGTCGGATCAGTGGTTTCTTCCGCGATGCGTTTCCTCATCTGATTGAGCTACTCGATCAGGCAGTGCAGACGATCATCGATCTTGAGGAACCGTTTGAACTGAATTTCCCGCGTAAGCATGCCCATCTGACGGCGCAGATGCTGGCAGAAGGTGGTATGCCCGTTGAAACGGCGCAACGCGAAGCGCGCTACCGTATCTTTGGCAGCCCACCAGGAAGCTACGGCGCCGGGATGCTCCCGCTCATCGACGGGCAAAACTGGGCGAATGACACCGATCTCGCCAGGGTATATCTACGATGGGGCGGATATGCGTACACTACTACCGAACAGGGTGTCCCGGCCGAAACTGCTTTTGCTGCTGCCCTCAGCACGGTACAGGTCGCTACCAAAAACCAGGACAATCGCGAACACGACATCTTCGATAGTGATGACTATTTCCAGTTTCATGGTGGCATGATCGCGACCATTCGTGCACTTACCGGCCGCAATCCCGCCCGCTACTTTGGCGATAGCAGTGATCCTTCGCGACCACGCACCCGCGATCTACGCGAAGAAGCCCGTCGTGTCTTTCGGACGCGGGTGGTCAATCCGAAATGGCTGGACAGTATCCGTCGGCACGGCTACAAAGGTGGCCTGGAACTGGCAGCAACCGTTGATTACCTCTTCGGTTACGATGCAACCGCTCAGGTGCTAGCCGACTGGATGTACGAGCAGGTTACAGAACGGTATGTACGTGATCCGGAGGTACAACAGTGGTTGCAAGAAGTGAATCCCTGGGCATTACAGGCGATTGCCGAACGGCTCAACGAAGCAATTGGTCGAGGAATGTGGCGCAATCCCTCGCCAACCGCTCAGGCTGCCATCGCCGAGATTCTGAACCAGGGTGAAGCTGCGCGCGAGGGACTGTCTACGGCAAATGACGACTATCGCGAATCAGCGTAGCAATAAACAAAGGAAAGGAGGAACCCATGGATCTGCTTCAAACAACTATCAATCAGATCGGGCCACTCGACGATCAGGCAGCTACTGCTGCGCGCCGTCGCCAGGACACACTTACGAAGCCCGCAGGTTCACTCGGACGGCTGGAGGAGTTGTCGATTCGGATTGCCGGTATCACCGGACGCGAACGGCCACGGTTAACTACGCCGGCTGTGATTGTTATGGCTGGCGATCACGGCGTAGCCCGCCAGGGTGTCAGTGCATTCCCACAAGAGGTCACGCCCCAGATGGTCTTGAACTTTCTGCGCGGTGGTGCAGCAATCAACGTACTAGCGCGCCATGTTGGCGCGCGTGTGATTGTGGTCGACATTGGGGTTGCGGCTGATTTGCCTGCCCATCCTGAGTTGATCAGTCGCAAGCTCGCCTATGGTACAGCCGATTTTACTCAAGAACCGGCAATGAGTCGAGACCTTGCTCGTCAGGCAGTTGAAGTTGGTATTACGTGCGCGAATGAAGCTATTGATAGCGGCGTCGATCTGCTGGCAACTGGTGAAATGGGCATTGCCAACACCACGGCAGCGAGTGCAATTGTCGCCGCGATCACCGGTCGCCCGGCCAGTGAGGTTACCGGACGCGGTACCGGTATTGACGATGCTGGTTTGGCTCGTAAAATTGCGGTCATCGAGAAGGGCCTAGCCCTCCATCGCCCTAATCCAAACGATGGTCTTGACGTGCTGGCGAAAGTCGGTGGCCTGGAAATCGGCGGCCTGGCCGGCGTGATCCTCGGTGCGGCTGCCCGGCGAGTACCGGTTGTCATCGATGGTTTCATTTCGGGATCGGCGGCCTTGATCGCAGCAACGTTAGCACCTGCCGCCACATCGTATATGATTGCTGGTCACCGGTCGGTTGAGCGTGGACACAGTGCTGTCTACAGCCATCTCGATCTACAACCGATCCTCGATCTCAATATGCGGCTGGGAGAAGGTACCGGCGCGGTGCTGGCAATGTCAATCTGTCAGGCAGCGTGCAAAATACTCGACGAAATGGCGACATTTGCCGAAGCTGGTGTATCGGAAGGTGAGCAGCAATCGAAGTAACACCGTATCTACAACGGAGGTCGATAATGAAGCGATGGCAGCGGTGGCTCATTGTCTGTGTGGGGGCGGTACTCTTACTGGTGTTTGAGGCTCAACCGGCGTATGCGATGCACATCATGGAGGGGTTTCTCCCACCCCTGTGGGCGTTGTTTTGGTTCGTGGCGGTGATTCCCTTTTGGGTTATCGGCGTTCGTCGCCTCCGTGCACTCATCAGCGATACACCCGAGGTACGCCTCTTGCTTGGCTTTGCCGCCGCATTTACCTTCGTCCTGAGTGCACTCAAATTGCCTAGTGTCACCGGATCGAGCAGTCACCCGACCGGCACCGGGCTCGGTGCCATCCTGTTTGGGCCATGGGTGATGAGTATTCTCGGCTCGATCGTGTTGCTGTTTCAGGCACTCTTGATTGCGCACGGTGGTCTCACCACCCTCGGCGCCAATGCGTTTAGTATGGCGGTCGTTGGCCCGTGGGTGGCATGGCTCATCTGGCGAGGCCTGAACGGACGCGCACCCTTCTGGATGACCGTCTTTCTGGCGGCAGCGTTGGCCGATCTCTCGACGTATGTGGTGACGTCACTGCAATTGGCGTTGGCGCATCCCGATCCGGTGGGTGGGATCGGTGCTTCATTTATCAAATTCGGTACCATTTTCGCCGTCACGCAACTACCGCTCGCAATCAGCGAAGGGATTCTGACGGTGTTGATCATGAATGCCTTGCAAACGAATGCCAAAGCAGAACTGGAAGTCCTTGCGATGAAAGGAATCCGTCCATGAACGCACAACCGTTATCCTGGCCGGTGGTGATCATCCTTGGGCTGATCGTCATTGCCCTGACCATCACACCGTTGTTGGTGATCGGTGGTACGGAGTTTGGCGGCGCTGACGTTGCAGCCGAAGAAGCGGTCACCGCGATCAATCCCGACTATGAGCCGTGGGCGACGCCTCTGTTTGAGCCGCCGGGGAGCGAAACCGAGAGTCTCTTATTTGCCCTCCAGGCCGGACTGGGCGCTGGGGTGATCGGCTATTTCTTCGGCTGGCAGCACGGTCGGCGTCAACGACGAGATCGGTGATCCATGCTGCGGGTGATTGATCGCTATGCCTTTACCAATCGACTCCGAACGGTCGATCCGGCGCAGAAGAGCGGGATTGCGCTGACCACCATCGTCCTCTGTCTGATGCTCGACCGACCGTTGGTCGGTGGGCTGGCGCTCCTGTGGATGATCGGGCTGATCATCGGCTATGCACGAGTACCATGGCGCGTGATGATGGCGGTACTGAGCGCCGAGAGTGTCTTTCTGGTGCTATCGGTGATCGGGATTGCGGTGAGTCTCAGCTTTGAAGCATCGGCACATGCACTCCAGCTTGGGCCGATCTATCTGAGTATTCACCGCACATCGGTCCTCGTTGCGCTCCAGGTCTTCAGCCGTGCCCTCGGTTGCGCGGCTGCACTCAATTTCTTGATCGTGACGACGCCGCTGATCGATCTGATCGATCTCTTGCAACGATGGCGGATACCGGCCATCCTGATTGACATCATGATGCTGAGTTATCGGGCTATCTTTCTGTTGCTCGATACGCTCGAGCGCATGGTCATCGCACAACAGGCCCGACTGGGATATGCTTCCTGGCGTGCAACGCTGCGTAGCTCGGCCATGATCGGTAGTCGGTTGTTCATCGCTGCGTATCAGCGCAGTCGGATGCTCGAACAGGCGCTGATCGGTCGCGGATTCTGCGGCGAGGTGCGCGTGTTACCGCTCAGGTATCGGTACGATCCGGTGTTGTGGGTATTCCTGGTGATGATAGTGATCACCTTCGGCCTGGCAAGGATGTGGGGATGACAACGATTCTAGTATTTGAAGATGTTTCGTACCGCTTTGCCGGTTCTTCGGTTCCGGCACTCCAGAACGTTTCCCTGACCATTCCCACCGGGCAGCGGGTGGTGGTTCTGGGGCGCAACGGCGCCGGCAAGAGTACGTTGCTGTTGGTCGGTGCAGGGGTGCTCCGTCCGCAACAGGGCAGGGTTCGTCTGGGTGATCGCCCGATCGACTATTCACGCACCGGCCTGCGTCATCTCCGGCACCATGTCGGACTGGTGATGCAATCACCGGATGAGCAGCTCTTCAGTGCCAGCGTCTGGCAAGACATCAGTTTTGGGCCACTCAATCTCGGATTAGGCCCTGCGGCAGCAGAGCAAGCCGTGCGTGACGCTGCTGCGTTGTGTGATATTACCGATCTGCTCGACCGGCCTACCCATGCATTGAGTGGTGGGCAAAAGGCACGAGTCGCGCTGGCCGGAGTGCTGGCGATGCGCCCACAGTATCTGCTGGTTGATGAAACGACATCCGGGCTTGATCTGTGGGCACGACAGCAGATTGTTCAGGTGTTTGAACGACTCGTTGCGCAAGGACGAACCGTTGTGTTGGCGACTCATGATTTGACCCTGGCCAGACGCTGGGCCGATCTGGTGATTGTGTTGCACGCGGGCAGCGTCGCTGCCGTCGGTTCGCCCCAACAGATATTGAACGATACCGCACTCCGGTTGCTCATTGCTCCACCAGAGGTATGGTGTGATGGGAATTGAACAGCTATGCCAGCGTTGCACCATTGCCCTGCTGGCACTGGCAATTGATTACAGTCTGGGCGATCCACCAGACCACCTGCACCCGGTTGCGTTGATGGGGCGCTGGTTACGACTGGGCGAACAGTACGCACCGGATACAGCACTGGCGCGTCTAACCTGGGGCGCTGGTTGGTTAGGTCTAAGTTGGTGGTTGGGCAGCAGCGTTGCGTCCTGGCTGCCGCAGCACTGGTTGGTACAGAGTGGGTGTGCCTCGTTGCTGATGGCTTACCGTGGGTTAGATCGGGCTGTAGCCGCAGTAGAAGCCGCACTCGCAAGCGGTGATCTGGTTGAGGCGCGTCGATTACTGGGCTGGCACCTGGTCAGTCGGCCTACCGCCGATCTCAGTGCGGCTGAGGTTGCCGGGGCTGCAATCGAGTCGCTGGCCGAGAACCTCAGTGATAGCGTGATCGCACCCCTCCTGGCGCTATTAATCGGCGGTCTACCGGCAATGGTAATCTACCGTTTTACCAACACTGCTGACGCAATGTGGGGCTATCGCACACCAACCTACGAGCATCTAGGGAAAATTGCAGCACGCTGCGACGATGGCTTCAACATCATACCGGCTCGCCTGACGGCGATCCTGATTGCACTGGCAGCGCAGATCGTCAACCGGCGTGGACGAGAGGCTTGGGACATCGCACGACGTGACGCAGGCAAGACGGCTTCACCCAATGCGGGCTGGCCGATGGCGGCAATGGCCGGGGCGCTCGATACGATACTCACGAAGCGCGATCACTACGCGCTCGGTAGTGGATCGCATGTTCCCGATGCCGCCATGATCGCGCAGGCCCGACAGATCGTGCGTGTGGCGGTAGGGATGGTTGTGGTCGGGTTAGGTATCGGCGTGGTATTCCAGCGCCGGCAGAGGTAATGGCAATGACGAAGACAGCACTTCTCTTGATTGGACACGGAACCGACGATCCAGACGGCCTTGCTGAATATCACCAACTGGCAAGTTTGGTGCAACAACGGCTCGATTGCTTTGTACAACCCTGCTTTCTAGAGCTGGCCGATCCCCCGATTGGTCAGGCGCTTGATGAGTGTGCTCGCGCCGGTTATCAGCGCATCATCGCCCTACCGTTGCTCTTGGGAGCTGCTGGTCATCAGAAGAACGATATTCCAGTGGCTTTGCAGCAGGCGCGATTACGCTGGCCTGACGTCACCATTCACTACGGCGCTCCGCTTGGCGTCCAGTATGCTCTACTCAAAGCGTTGGCTGACCGGTTGCATGCGGCTGAAGCGGCAGTACCGCCGGTTCCTCGTGCCGAGACTGCGCTGGCGTTGATCGGACGAGGCAGCAGCGATCCCGACAGCAATGCCGACGTTGCACGTATGGCGCGTTTGTTGTGGGAAGGGCGCGGCTATGCTCACGTTATGTATGGCTTTTACAGCATCACCACGCCAAGGGTGCCCGAAACGATAAACGCTTGTGTTGCGCTTGGTGCTCGTCGGATCATTGTGATACCGTATCTGCTCTTCAGCGGTCGCATTGTGCAACGGATCAGGGCACAAGTCAACGACGCACGCACACGCTACCCGGATCATGACTTCGTAGTAACTGAACACCTTGGGCTTCACGAAGGTGTCATTACCGCCATCCAACAACGGTTTCAAGAGGCAACCGAGGGGTACGCCGCAGTAAACTGTGATCTTTGTAAATACCGACGGCTGTTTCCGGGCTATACCGCCGACTTTGGTCGGCCACAGACCAGCGATCACGAACACGGGTTGCGTGGCGAGACAGCGAACAACGGGATGAAAACCATCTTGCCGCCACGCTACCGTGGCGGTCGTCCGGTAAGTGCTGCACCGATGAGTGCAGCGCCGCTTGTCTTCGACGAAACCGGGCAGGTCGCCTGGGATCGCATTTGGGGCGGTGATGATCCGAGCAATCCCTTCTGTGAACTGGCATTAGCCGGTGGCCCACCTCATCGCGGTACCCTGCTCGAACCGGTTGATCCGGAAACCATACGGGTCGATCCAGAAGGCTACGCCCGTGTCATTGCTGAACTTCGCCGCGCCTTGACGATGGTGACCGATCTGCCGGTCACTACCGATGTCGCACCAGGCTGGATTGGTCTGATTTGCGAGAGCGAAGAGATGGCTATCTGGCTGTTACGTGCGATCATCGTAGAAAATGTCAGTGTACGACGGGAAGATCGCACCTTGCTGTTGCCCGCAGGCCCACAGTTTCGCCTTGATGGAGAGATCAAAAACGTGGTCACGGCAGTCGCCAAGACCTACCACTACTGGAAAGAGCATATTCAACGATGAACAGCACTGCATGCCATATCTTTATCCTGCATGATCTGGGTGATAACATCACCCAATTAGCTCAGGCAATTGCTGATGGCGTCACATCTGTGCCTGGTGTGACGGTCAAGATCAGCCAACCCAATCATGCCACGAAAGCCGATCTGCTCGAAGCCGACGGTCTCATTATCGGTACGCCAAACTGGACGGGGATCAAAGGCACGCTCAAACGCTGGCTCGACACCACCGGCGATCTGTGGGAAGAGGGTAGCCTGGCCGGGAAAGTAGGTGCCGCCTTCACCAGCAGCGCCGGACGACATTCGGGTACCGAGTTTACTCTACTCTCGGTTTTACACTGGATGTTGGGGAGCGGCATGATTATCGTTGGTTTGCCGTGGAGTGAAACGATGATCCGATCCGGATCGTACTACGGCGCAACTGCCGTTGGGTCAGTTACAGAGGAAGATTTGGCTCAGGCGTATGCGTTGGGCCAGCGCGTCGCGCAAGTAGCAGTCCAATTACGGCGAGGAGCAACGCCATGAATAACCACGCATCGCCAGCAGCGAGTGGCGCCGATATTGCTGCTCGCTCGTTTGCCATCATTCGTGCCGAGCTGGCTGCCCGCAACGTGATCGTACCGTCGCCACTCGTGGCCATCGTAGAACGAGTCATTCATACCACCGCCGATTTTGAGTTCGCCGAGCTGGTCAAGGCTAGCTCTGGTGCGATTGAAGCCGGTATTACCGCCTTGCAGCGTGGATGTGCGGTCATCACCGATGTGCAGATGGTGCGAGTCGGGATCGATCAACGACGCCTGCACCGCTTCGGCGGTAGCGTCGATTGCTTCAACGACAGTGAGCCGGTACTGGCATTGGCAACCGCTACTGGTCTTACCCGCAGTGCAGCAGCTATGCGCTGGGCATATGAGCAAGGTCGCCTGGATGGGGCCATTGTGGCGATTGGGAATGCACCAACCGCTCTGCTTGAGGTGATCGCTCTGCTCGATCGTGGTGCACGACCGGCGTTAATTGTCGGTACACCGGTTGGCTTCGTCAACACTGTCGAGAGCAAAGCGGCCCTCATGGCCCGTACCGATGTCGAATGGATCGTTAGCGTCGGGCGCAAGGGTGGCTCACCGGTGGCAACGGCGGTTGTCAATGCGCTGCTGCGGCTGGCAACGGGTGAAGATAACAGCGCATAATGGAGATGCCCATGGCCGATATGGTTCCACCACGGAATAAACGCGGCACACGCACCGGCTATACCACCGGCAGTAACGCTGCGGCAGCGGCTAAGGCGGCTACCATCGCGCTCTTGAGTGGACGCTGGCCGGAACAGGTCACGATTACACTACCCATCGGCGAGACAGCGACAATGACTCCCGCCATCACCCGCCTCGACACCGATAGTGCATACTGCTGTATGGTAAAGGATGCCGGTGATGACCCTGATGTGACCCACGGCGCCTTGATCTGCGCCCAGGTACGGATTGTTGCCACACCGGGGATACATATTGAGGGTGGGCAGGGTGTCGGTCGAGTAACGCTGCCCGGTCTCGGCTTACCAATCGGCGGTCCTGCAATTAACCCGGTGCCCCGCCAACAAATTACCGCGAATGTTATCGATGCAGTACGTGAATATGCGCCCGATGGTGAGGCCTTTCTTGATCGGCAGGGGCTTGAGGTTATCATCAGTGTGCCCGATGGCGAACGGATCGCCCAGAAGACTCTAAATCCTCGACTTGGGATTGTGGGCGGTATCAGTATTCTCGGTACAACCGGCAAAGTCTTCCCATACAGTACGGCAGCCTGGCGAGCCAGTGTGATCCAGGCTGTGGAAATGGCAGCTCGGAACGGTGTGCCAAAGATTATCTTATGTACCGGTGGTCGTTCAGAAAAATTTGCTATGCAGATTTTTCCCGAATTACCTGAAATTGCGTTTGTTGAGTTGAGTGTGTTCACCGGTGATGCGCTAAAGGTATGTGTCAGTCATGGGGTTCCGGCGGCTGCATTTGTAGGTATGATCGGCAAGATGATCAAAACCGCTCAGGGCCACATGCAAACCCACGTCGCCGGTAATCAGGTTGATTTTACGTTTCTGGCTCAGATCTGTCGCGAAGTTGGTGCACCAGATACCTTCGTCGAGGAGGTAGCACGTGCCAACACCGGTCGGCACTTTCTCGAACTGTGCCAGGCCAATGGTCTGACAGCACCACTGCAACGGATTGTTGAATTGGCGCTCGATCAATGTCTGCGGTTCATTACCAGTCTGGGTGGAACGATGGATTTTGAGACGATTCTCGTCGATTTCGACGGGAACGTGCTGGCACGTGCGGCCAGAACCGGTATGCAACCAACGACACCGATAACACCACCTCCACCGCTGATCGAACGTCTACCGAACGAACCGTTGCCTGAGACCGACGAGCCGGTGGAGGATGTATGAGTCGACGCACACCTATTTTGGTTGTTGGTCTGACTGCTGCCGGCGCCGAGGGCCTGCCCGTTCATCTCTGCGAACGGATTCGGCGCGCCGATTTGCTGGTTGGCGGTAAGCGACAGCTCGCAGCATTTGCCGATGTTCCCGCTGAACGCCTAACCATCGAAGCCAGCGTTGAACTTGCCCTATCGCGGTTGTATAGCGCCTGGGAGAGCGGAGAAACCGCCGTCGTGCTGGCATCAGGTGATCCTCTTTGGTACGGTATTGGCAGTAGCTTGCGCCGTCGGTTTCCAGCCGAAGCGCTTGAGATTATACCGGCGCCCACGGCGGCCCAACTTGCGTTTGCCGCTCTGGCCGAACCCTGGCACGACGCTGTCTTACTCAGTGCGCATGGGCGTCCATTGGTCAACGTTATTCCTGCGGTTCTGAGCGCAGCCAAGGCCGCTATCCTGACCGATCACCAGCAGACGCCGGCAGTCATTGCGCAGGCGTTGATCACCGCCGGATTAGCGCCAGATAGTCGCTGTGCGGTATGTGAACAGCTCGGCGGGACACGACAACGAGTTGTACGGGCAACGCTCGCCGAGATTGTTAACAGCACGTTCGATCCGTTGAACGTGCTGATCGTCTGGAATGACCATTCGCGTCAGCCAGTTCCACCCGGTTTACCCGATGAAGCTTTTAGCACCGAAGCCGGTCAACTGACGAAACGCGAGATTAGGCTGCTCAGTCTGGCCGAACTGGCAATCCAGCCAGGCGAGGTATTGTGGGACATTGGCGCTGGCAGTGGATCGGTAGCGATTGAGGCAGCTCGCGCCTGTCCAACCGCCCAGGTCTATGCAGTCGAGCGTCGGGCAGTTTTCGTTGATCACATTCAGACGAATCTGCGCCGCTTTCCGGCGCCCAATCTACACGTGTTCCATGGCGAAGCTCCAGAGGCATGCCAGTCCTGGCCTGACCCGCATGCCGTCTTTGTGGGTGGCAGCGGTGGACGTCTAGCCGACATCGTGATGCTGGCCCGCCAACGATTGCAACCTGCTGGACGATTAGTGATCAATCTGGTCATGACGGGTCATCTTGCCCAAGTGATACAGCTCTTGCCAGGTGCACAGGTCACGCACATCCAGATCAATCGTGGGACACCAATTCAATCCGATCTACGATTTGCTGCTCTCAACCCGGTGTATATCGTTGTCTGGCGAAAAGAGGCAACCTATGACTGATACTCCAGAGCTGATCGCCGTCGGACTTGGTCCCGGCGATCCCGAATTGATTACACTCAAGGGACTGCGCGCCATTCAAAGTGCCGATGTTATTTTCACTCCTCTCAGTCGCGAAGGCGATACCAGTATCGCCTTGCAGATTGCCACCCAATGGATTGATCAAGAACGCCAGCGTGTGGTGCGCCTGCCTCTGCCGATGACCCGTGATGCCGGTCAATTGCGTCCGGCCTGGCAAGCGGCTGCCGCGACGATTCAGCAAGAACTGACCGGCAGCCAACGGGGTGTCTATCTCTTACTCGGCGATCCACTGCTGTACGGCACGTTCAGTTATCTCTGGCGTGAGCTACGCGCCGCCGCCGCCGACATCACGGTCAAGATCATTCCCGGTATTACCTCATTTGCCGCGGCTGCCGCCGCTGGTGGTCTCCCACTGACCATGGCCGACGAGCGGTTCATCGTGGTACCGGCCAGCTATGAAACCGACACGCGCACCCTGCAACGGCTGCTCACCGATTTCAACACCGTCGTGCTGATGAAAGCCGGTACGGCCTTACCGGCAATCGTCACAGCGTTGCAGCAACTCAATCTACTCGACTATGCCCTCTACGCCGAGCGAGTCGGGTTGGAGGGCGAATTCATCACCCGCGATCTGCGTACCCTCGATCTCCAACATCGTCCTTATCTTTCGTTGGTCATCGTTCGTCGTGGAGGATGGCTATGATCTACCCTGCTATTCCAGGTACCGTCTATTTTGTTGGTGCTGGCCCCGGCGCCCCCGATCTCATTACAGTGCGTGGACGTGATCTCCTGACCCAGGCTGACTTGATCCTCTACGCCGATAGTCTGGTGGATGCAGCCCTACCGTTGGCGTATGCCCGGCCTGAAGCGCGCATCATCGGCTCGGTCGAAATGCACCTCACGCAGATCGTGCAGGTGATGAGCGAAGCGGCACGGGCCGGGCAAGTGGTGGTGCGCTTACACAGCGGCGATCCGGCGCTGTACGGTGCAATTCACGAGCAGATGGCGGCGCTCGATGAAGCCGGTATCCCTTACGAGATTGTGCCCGGTGTGACCGCTGCCTTCGCACTCGCGGCGCGCCTCGGCGTTGAGTTGACAGTGCCCGAACTGGTGCAAACTATCATCTTGACCCGACCCGGCGGACGAACGCCGTTACCAGAACGCGAACATCTACGCGGCTTGGCGGCTCACGGTGCTTCGCTGGCGATCTACCTGGGGATTACCCGGATTCAGCAGGTCGTAGACGATCTGCTAGCCGGTGGTGTTTACACGTCAGAAACTCCGGTTGTGGTGGCCTACCGCGTCTCCTGGCCCGATGAAGTGATCATTCACGGCACGTTAGGCGATATTGTCGCCAGAGTGAAGGCTGCTGGTTTTACTCGTCAGGCTCTGATTCTGGTCAGCGCTGCACTCGACCCAGCTCACAAACGCACCGACCGACCGACCAGTCATCTTTACAATCCGCAGTTTAGCCATCGCCTTCGACGGCGTGTGGCATCGAGGAACGGTGATGCGAATTCCACCCCTACCCCCCCCAACCCCCCCACTTGCGGGGGGGCTTAGGGGGTGACGCGAGCGGAGGTGATGGTGTGTTGATGCACCAGATATATTGTTTCCGGCCATGTCGCACAATGCGGGCCAGAGGCTCAAGCTCTCAGGTTCTCAGGTGACCACACAAGTCGGGAGTCATTGTCAGCAGATGCGTGATGTTCGCCGATGTCGCTCCGTTTCTGAATAGTCCGGTCATCGAATGTAACTCAAAGCTGAGAACACTGAATGACCCTATTCAGATAGAGAGAGCTAATGATGAACAAACCCGGTAATTATATGATGACAACATCGTCAATCATTGCCATCAGCCGTACCGGTGTCGAACTCGCGAACCGGTTGGCAAAACACATCCCGGCAACGATCTGGGTTCCAGAGCGATTCGTTGCGACAGTCCCTGGTGGGCGCACGTATACAACACTACGCGAGGCAGTGCAGATGGCTTGGCGTCAGAGTAGTGCGATTATCTTTATCGCCGCAACCGGCATTGCTGTGCGCTTGATCGCACCCCTACTCAACGCGAAAACAGTCGATCCGGCGGTGATCTGCCTCGATGAACAGGGCCAGGTTGTTGTACCCCTGGTTGGCGGGCATCGTGCCGGTGCGAATGCGCTAGCTCGTCGGATTGCAACCATCACTGCCGGTCTGGCCGCTATCACGACTGCAAGCGACGTTCAGGGCCTGCCAGCACTCGATCTCATCGGAAAGGAACAGGGTTGGCGCCTGGCGCCGGATTCGGCCACGACCCACGTTATGGCTTGCCTGGTGAACGGCGATCCCGTTGGGGTGTGGGTCGATCCGGTGCTACCGGCGGCGCGTGCGCTGTTAGCTGCCGAGCTAGCTCCGGTGACAACGGTTGAATGGGTAGAGGATGCGGAAGTGCTGACCGATCCTCGCTTTGCCGCAGTGATTATTGTCTCGCATCGACGGCTTGATACACTCTGGACAAGAATACGCCACAAGGCGTTACGTTATTTTCTGCCGTCTCTGGTGATCGGCATCGGTTGTCGCCGTGGTGTCCCGGTTGATGAACTTGCTACCGCAGTCACAACGACCCTGGCGCAAAATGATCTACTGGCCGAGTGCGTCGCCGCTATCGCAACTGCCGACTTGAAAGCCGATGAGACCGGTATCACAGCTCTGGCCGATCATTTCGGTGTTCCGCTTACGGTCATTAGCACCGAGCAACTGCAAGCCCTCGATCCGCAAGCCTTTAGCCCGAGTGCTGCGACTCGTTTCGCCCTACCGGGTGTGGCTGAGCCATGTGCGACAATAGCGGCCCAGGGGCCGCTCATGGTACCCAAACAGGTCTTTGAGCGATGCACGGTTGCAATTGCCCTCAATCAATCTGCCGCAGTTCCATCATCGTCCTCGACCGGCATCCTCGTGTTGGTCAGCATCGGCCCTGGTGATCTGGCCCATCTCACCGAAGCAGCCCGCCGAGCGCTATGCAATGCGGAGATTGTGACCGGCTATGCTCGCTATATTGACCTGATTCGACCTTTGCTCCGCGCCGATCAAGAGGTGATTGAAACACCGGCTATGGGCGACGAGATAGGACGGGCACAGATGGCGATTGACCTAGCGCGGGCCGGTCGGCGTGTAGCCTTGGTAAGCAGTGGTGACATAGGGATTTACGCGATGGCTGCTCCTGTGTTCGAGCAATTACAGGCCATCGGTTGGAATGGCCGCGATCCGGTCGTTGAAGTTATTCCGGGTGTCAGTGCATTTCAGGCGCTGGCTGCTCGCATCGGTGCACCGATCAATCATGACCTTTGTCTGATCAGCCTCAGCGATTTACTCACGCCGTGGTCGCTGATCGAACGGCGATTGCGTGCTGCGGCCCAGGCCGATTTCGTCGTCGCACTCTACAACCCACGTTCACAAGGGCGCAACTGGCAACTCGCCGCTGCTCTCGCTATTTTGCGCGACCATCGCCCGCCAACAACACCGGTTGTCTTTGGCCGACAGGTGAGCCGTGACGATGAACAGATTACCGTTACCACACTGGCAGCCGCCGATCCTATCCAGGCCGATATGCTTACTTTGGTACTGATTGGAAATAGCCAGAGCTTCCACCTGTCTGGGCATGTGGTCACTCCACGCGGCTACACAACGCGCCCTTATCAACCGACCACTGCTATGCTGGCAACCGGAGCGAGCGACTACCCGATCATTCTGACCAGACCCGCTCATTTCCCGGCAGTTGTTATTGGTGGTGGCAATGTCGGTGAACGTAAGGTACGCGGCCTGCTAGCAGCCGGGGTACCGGTACGACTAATCAGCCCAACCGCGACTACTCAATTAATGGCATGGGCCGAGGAGGGGCGGCTCATCTGGGAACGTCGAACCTACCAACCAGGCGATCTTAACGGTGCAAGACTGGTGTTCGCGGCAACCAACGACCGTACTGTTAACGCACGGATTGCCGCTGCTGCGATTGCCGCCGGAGCACTTTGCAATGTGGCTGATAACCCGACCGAAGGCGACTTTCATGTACCGGCTGTCTATCGCAGTGGCGGTATCACTGTGACTGTGAGCAGTATCGGTAGCGCTCCCACCCGATCTACCGCCTTACGCGATGCCATCGCCAGTTGGCTAGAAACTATTGGAGTAAGCACCCATGAGCGGTAAAGCATACCTCGTTGGCGCCGGCCCTGGTCGGGCCGATTTAATAACAGTACGTGGTCTTACCGTATTGCGGCAGGCCGATGTGGTGCTCTACGACCGGCTGATTGCCGCATCCTTACTCGATGAGGCGCCGACGCACGCCGAACGTATCTTCGTCGGCAAACGTCCTGGTCATCACGCCTGGCGACAGGATGGCATCAATGAGACGTTGGTTCGTCTGGTGCGTAATGGCTTGCAGGTCGTGCGTTTGAAGGGTGGTGATCCGGGCGTATTTGCCCATGTCGCCGAAGAGGCAGCAGCTCTGGCCGCTGCCGGTCTGCCGTTTGAAATTGTACCTGGCGTTTCGTCGGCGCTGGCAGTGCCACTCTGTGCCGGTATTCCCCTAACCTGGCGCGGCATCGCCTCGGCGTTCACCGTCGTCTCTGGTCACGAAGTCACCGACCACGGCTGTAGTGGAATCAGTTGGTCATTGCTTGCCGCTACCCCCACTCTGGTTGTCCTGATGGCACTCGGTCGGATCGAGCAGGTCTGCACTGCGCTGATCGCTGCTGGCCGTAATCCTGACACGCCGGCTGCCCTGATCAGTCGTGGGGCTAGTCATCAACAGCGAACCTTACGAGCAACGTTGGGCACGATGGCTGAACATCAACGGTTAGCGCAACTTCCGCCGCCGGCAGTGCTTGTCGTGGGTGACGTGGCACTGCTGGCCGACACCCTGGCCTGGTACGACCCGGCTCAGTATCCGGCAGAGCCAATGCTCTGGGAAGAGAGTTGAGAAGGCGCGATAGCGCCCCTCCCCTTCCCCTCCCACAAGGGGCGAGGAAGGGGGAAGAAGACGCAGGCGCCAGCCGGGAACGGGAAAAGGGAGGGGAGGCGGGCATTGGCTGACACTCTCCGCTCTACCTAGTGACGAGCGGAAGAGGAAGGAGAAGCAGGAAACTACTGGGAAGGAAATATTCAGACACATCCCGAGAGACATGGAGTGCATGCGATGTACTTACCAAGACTTCTCCTTGCCGCACCGATGAGCGGCAGCGGAAAGACGACCCTGACCGCCGGCGTGATCGCTGCGCTCCGACGGCGTGGTCTGCAAGTTGCGCCGTTCAAATGCGGTCCCGATTACATCGATCCCGGTTACCATGCGCTGGCTGCTGGACGGCCATGCCACAACCTCGATTCCTGGCTTGTTGCCCCCGAACAGATGACCGGTATTCTGGCGCGACGCAGTGCTGGAACCGATCTGGCGCTCATTGAAGGAGTGATGGGTCTTTTCGATGGCTACGGTGCGACAGACGATACCGGCAGTAGTGCTCATATCGCCCGCCTGACAGCGACACCGGTGATTATCGTGCTCGATGCCAGAGCAATGGCGCGTACAGCTGCCGCACTCATCGCTGGCTTACGAGACTTTGATCGTCGATTGCAGATCGGTGGTGTCATCCTGAATCGGGTTGGTAGTTCACGTCACGCGGCACTCATCCGTAATGCAATTGAACAGACGATTGGCGTGCCGGTGCTAGGCTTTCTCGAACGTGCCCCAGAACTGACGCTGCCCGAACGTCACCTTGGTCTGGTACCGGTCGCCGAGCCGGGGCGCTGGCAGGAATGGCTAACGAACGTTGCCGACCGGGTTGCTGCTACCATTGATCTCGACCATCTGCTAAACATTGCCCGTACTGCACCACCTCTTGCCGTAACACCGCTCCCAACCGTTTCATTGCCTGACACGAACACCAAACCGGTCATTGCAGTTGCTCGTGATGAAGCCTTTAACTTCATCTACCCCGACAACCTCGATCTCTTACAGGCTGCTGGCGCCGAATTAGCCTTCTTCAGCCCGTTACGCGACGTTGCTCTCCCGGAACGTACCGCTGCCATCTATCTGTGTGGCGGGTTTCCTGAATTGTATGCCGCACAACTGAGTGCTAATGCCACACTGCGCCAGGCAATTCGCATCGCTGCCGAAGCCGGAATGCCGATATACGCCGAGTGTGGCGGGTTGATGTACCTGACCGAAACACTCATTGACCAGCACGGTCGGGCTTTCTCGATGGTCGGTGTGCTGCCCGGTCAATCGCGTATGACCCAGCGTCTGACGCTGGGGTATCGCACCATAACGCCTCAAGCTGACACGTGGCTCTGGCGTACCGGTGAGACTCTGCGCGGTCACGAGTTTCATTACTCGGTGTGGGCAGAGCGACCACCAACACTACCGTCGCTCTACACTTGTTTGCCCGACGAACTACGGCCTCATACTGCAACCGAAGGTGTAGTGATCAAGAATACCCTGGCTTCGTACATTCACCTCCACTTTCTCTCTTGTCCACACGCCGCCGAACGATTCGTTGCCGCAGCGCTGAGAAATACCAGTAGTAGTAAGTAGAGGAGTGAGAAAGGATGTGAGTTCTAAACCTGCACCTGGCGCGTGAGGAATCTCGCCTCGCTCAAAACACCTGTTTGCGTGTGTCTGCAACCTCCGTGCTATCGCCTGTTTCATCATCCAGAAAGGTCATCGCCTATGAGGAACATCGTCCTCTTCACCGGTGGCGCTCGCAGCGGTAAAAGTCGCTGTGCCGAACGCTACGCAGCCCGCCTTAGTGAACGGATTGTCTACATAGCAACTGCAACGCCCGATGACGATGAAATGCGCGAGCGCATCACCAATCACCGTGCTCGACGGCCGACTACCTGGCATACCATTGAAGCACCGATTGCTGTTGCCAACGCTCTCAACGATCTAACGGCCGGTACTGTTGTGCTGCTCGACTGTCTTTCACTGTTGGTCAGTAATCTCTTACTGGCAAATGAATCAGCGCCAGAACCGGCAATTCATCACGAAATCACATCATTGCTGTCAACTGCGAGCAGTCGCAACCTCACATTGATTGTCGTCACCAATGAGGTGGGAATGGGTATCGTACCGGCCTACCCACTCGGCAGACGGTATCGCGATCTGTTGGGATGGGTCAATCAACAGGTTGCGGCAGCGGCGCAAGAAGTCTATCTGGTGACCTGCGGTATTGCGGTAGAATTGCGTACCCTGGAGGCAGCATGGAATCGTACAGTCCAGTAGTGCACGGCGCACTCGATGAAACTGAACTGGCTCGTTTAGGGTTGAGTGCCGGTCAATTGGTCGACTTCAGCAGCAATATCAACCCTTTCGGTCCACCCGACTCCGTTCTGCAAGCGCTGCGGAGCCTCAATCCCGCACCGTATCCTGACCGGAGTTGTCTCCGTTTGCGGACACGATTGGCCGCGATCCATCATTGCTCAACAAACGCCATCCTGGTGGGAAATGGGGCAAACGAGCTGATCCATCTCATTGCCCGCGCCTTTGGCGAAGCCGGCGCCTCTGTGCTCGTTGTCGGGCCGACGTATGGCGAGTATGCGCATGCGTCACGACTGGCTGGTATGAAGGTTGTCGAGCTACGGAGCTCGATTGCGACAGGTTTTCATCCCGATCTTCCCGACCTCTTCACCACCGTTGAACGGCTCCGTCCCCGCCTATGCTGGCTTTGCGTCCCCAATAATCCCACCGGCATTGATCTCTCACCTGATACGATTGGCGAACTGGCGCAGGCCTGTGCATCTGTCGGGGGGCGTCTCATCCTTGATCGGGCGTATCTGACTCTCAAACGCAACGCCACTGCTCACGATCCGCTTGACCATATCAGCGTACCGCACCTAATCCGCATCTACTCGCTTACCAAAAGCTATGCGGTTGCCGGACTCCGCATCGGTTATCTGCTCGCCGACTCCAAAATGGTAGCCGCTATCGCTCACTTCCAACCGGCGTGGAGTGTTAACAGCGCGGCTCAGGCGGCAGCGCTGGCGATGCTCGCTGACACCACATTCCTGCCCACGACATTACCACAGCTCTGGGCAGCCAGCGATGAGCTTGTCCACAACCTGCGTCAGCTCGGTCTGACCGTCTGGCGGGCAGACCTGCCCTTTATGCTCGTTAACTGTACCAATGCAGGGATGGTTCGTCACCAACTGCTCAAGCGTGGGTATGTGGTACGAGACTGCACATCATTTGGTTTGCCGGAATGGGTACGAGTTGCACCTCGCCGGCCAGTAGACAATGCACGGCTCTTGGCGGCCTGGCGCGAGATACTGTCTAAATAGGATAGTGCAGCGAGGGGGCCATCTTTCCCTGCAAACCATATCAACAACGAGAGGATAACCCTATGCCAGCTCCTGTCTTGATGGTTGTCGGTACTGCTTCGTCTGTTGGCAAAAGTACCCTGGTGACCGCACTCTGCCGGTTGGCCTACCGCCGTGGCTTGCGCGTTGCGCCCTTCAAAGCCCAAAACATGAGCAATAATGCCGCTGTTACTGTGGACGGCAAAGAAATTGCCCGTAGTACGGCAGTACAGGCTGCTGCCGCTGGAATAGAACCCACTGTAGCCATGAATCCCATTCTCATCAAACCAGAGGGCCAGCGCCGCAGCCAGATTATTGTCGAAGGTCGGCCCTGGCATACGCTTACCGCCAGTGATTTCTGGCAACGCAAAGCCCAACTCTGGTCGGTGGTTACGCGCAACCTCGACCATCTACGCGCTACCTACGATCTGGTGATTGCCGAAGGCGCCGGTAGTCCGGTCGAACTCAATCTTAAAGCGGGCGATATTGTCAATATGCGCGTAGCCCACTACGCGCAGGCCCGGACCGTACTTGTCGGCGATATTGATCGCGGTGGCATTTTTGCCCAACTGTTGGGAACCTTAATGCTGCTCGAACCCACCGAACGCTCACTCATTACCGGCCTGATCGTCAATCGCTTTCGCGGCGATCCGGCATTGTTCGCCGATGGCATCACTATCTTACAAGAGCGCAGTGGCTTGCCGGTGTTGGGAGTTGTGCCGTGGCTAGAAGACATCGGCTTACCCGAAGAGGATGCTGTTGCTCTTGAGCACATGCAAGATAGACCGTCTCAAGGCTTGACTATTGCGGTCATTCGCTTGCCAGGCATTGCCAACTTCGACGACTTTGATCCGCTCGTTCGAGAGGCTGGCGTGACGGTACGTTATATCGAGCACCCTACAGAACTGAGCGGCGCGGCGGCGGTGATTCTCCCCGGCACAAAGCACACGCTGGCGGCTCGCCGTTGGCTACATGAACGTGGTTTTGATACTGCACTACACCAGTTTTCGGGCGCGATTGTTGGCATCTGTGGTGGATACCAATTGCTGGGCAAACGGATTAGTGATCCGCTGGCAGTCGAAGGCGATGGCGGTGAAGATGTTGGTCTGGGCTTACTACCGGTTGAAACCATCTTCTACACCCAAAAACAAACCACGCGCACCATTGCATACCCACACGTCGCCTGGGCTGGTCGCGCACCGGTTTTTGGCTACGAAATTCATATGGGTCGCAGTCATCGTCTGGAGACAGCCCAACCCTTGCTTCAGATCGTACAGCGTGGCGACAGCTCAATTACCGATGAAGATGGCTGCCTAAGCGCCGATGGCCGAATATGGGGATGTTACTTGCATGGCATTTTCGCTAATGACGATTTTCGCCGTGGATGGTTACGACAGTTGGGTTGGCAACCAGCTTCCGCGACTACGACACCAGTCGACCCTTTCGACCGGCTGGCTGATCATGTTGGCGCAGCACTTGGCCCAGCAGTGATTGAAAAACTGTTAAGCGGTGAGAGTAAAAACGACTAAACGCAGGTCAACCGCCTCTGCTGCTAGGTTAGGGCTTCTCGACGTTTTCAGTTTTTAGTCGTGTTCGTCGAAGGTTTTTCATATTCTCACGCCCATCCCTGAGCTGCGCCGTTTGCCTGTGAGCACGGGCCTCTGGCCCGAATCCTGCGATGTCAGGGAAGGAACCATCGTTTAGCGCATTAACACGTTATCACCTCCAGGTCCCCGCTTGCGGGGGGTGAAGAAGAAACCTAGTACGTACAATAGGCGAGTTGAGAAGCCTGACGTACCTCGCAACTTACATATGCTTGGCGCTATGTTCATTTGTCGCGCCCCGCAGGGTCATGGGCCTTTTTTCGTCTGCTCTCTCCTCCATCATTAACTACCGGATAGGGAAAGAGCTTTGAAAAGCCTCCGGGCACGCTATCAATTGACGTTGCCTTATCGCGCTAGCACAGTCTGCCACTTGCTCCACCGCTGCATGCGAGCACTTACTACACCGGCAATGCCGCGCCAGCCCCAAGACTGACCAACCACTATCGTTTTGCCGCGCTGTAATGCCTCCCGTAAATGATCAACAGTATGACCGGCAAACAGGGTACGGCCTGATCCAATCGTGGCAAGATGATGCGCATCGCTGCCGCCAAGCTGGGTCAGACCATACTCCTGAGCTTTCTGGAGGGCACGACGATTATTGAGCGGATTCCAGAGACTAGCATTAAAGACCTCAAGCCCGTCGAGAATACTCCAGTCTATGTCGTTACGTTCAGGCCCCAGCAGGTGTTGACGTCCAACCGATGGTACCAGTGCACCGAATGGGTGGGCAGCAAACACCATACCGTTTTGCTCACGCACATGAATGACTGTTTCGGTAAGGCTGAGACCCGCCGGGATAGGGTGTTCGATAAACAACGCCAGCACGTGCCCGATCTGGGTCGAGATTTCACAACCGACGATCACCTCAATACCGTAGTGCGGCGCCAGGCGGCGCGCCTCCAATGCTCCTGCCAGAGTATTGTGATCGGTGATCGCAATAATGCGCAGATCGGTATGTGTTGCAACATACGACAACACCGCCTCAGGAGAGGCGGTGCCGTCACTAGCTGTAGTATGAATGTGTAGGTCGGCTGCGCTGAATGAAGCTGTCACAGGTTGTGCTCCTTCTTCCAATATTCCCGCTAAAGCATAACTGCGATGGATGAAGGAAGGATGATACAGCCATCAAGTGCAGATTAAAAATCAGGTAAGCTTTTGTGATGAGTGTCACGCACTTACAAAATTCGCTTGCCCAGAGCCGACAACACCAGATCAACCGCCAATTGTGCTGTTGCATTACGTTCATCAAGAATTGGATTTACTTCCACAACATCAAGACTGCGCAGTGCACCACTCTCGGCTATCAACTCCATCGCTAGATGTGCCTCACGCGCCGAAATGCCGCTATTCACCGGGGTACCGACACCCGGCGCTTCGCGTGGATCAACGACATCGAGATCAAAACTCAGGTGAAATCCTGTAGTGTCAGTGGTCGCGATAGTCAGGGCCTTTTCCACGACAGTCGCCATCCCACAGCGGTCGATCTCGTGCATAGTAAAGACAGTTACTGACGAAGCGCGCAGTGCTTCTCGTTCGAGCGGATCGAGATCGCGTACCCCTATCAACACTACTCGTGTCGGATCGAAAGCCGGTACCCGACCGGCCAGCGTGGTCAGCGACGGATGACCGCGCCCAGTCAATACTGCCAGCGGCATCCCGTGAATATTACCACTCGGCGTAGTATGTTCGTCATTAAAATCAGCATGGGCATCGATCCAGATCATACCAAGGCGACGATGACGCGCACTGCCACTTGCCGAACCTATTGTCAGACTGTGATCGCCGCCTAACATCAAAGGGAACATCCCCTGTTGAACGATGTCGGCCACTTGCTGCGCCAGGTGTTCACACATCTTAGCAATCGGTTCAAGGTAGCGTAACCGTGCATTGGGGGGTGGCGGTGGTGAGGTTTCGACCATCGGTGTCGCCAGATTACCACAATCGACCACCCGATAGCCTAATTCACCAAGACGACGGCTCAGACCGGCGTAGCGGATCGCACTCGGTCCCATATCGACGCCGCGTCGTCCTGCTCCTAGATCAATCGGTACCCCAAGAATCGCAATCTGCGGTTTGGTCGTCATGAAGAAGTCGATTCCTCTTTCTCATCAGACGCATCGGTCTGTAACGACAGTGTTTCTGGCGGGCCAAAGAAGACTTCAAGGACACCGTTGCGGAAGTACGCACGCCGTGCCGGACGCTCGGCCAGGGTTGTTGGCAGCAACATATCGCGGCGGAAGTTACCGATTTCAATAAACAACTCATCACCGCGTTTGGTCATCGAAACCTTTCCAATCTCGACGTGCGGTAATGGCAGGCGTAACACATACTCATCGCCTTGCTTCACAATCTCTTGCGTCTTCCCGATAAAATGAACTTTGACCGGATCATCATCACCGAACAATTGCTGACCAACTATCGACAAATCTTTTATGCCGGCGAGATCACGGGCATAGTAGGGGCTTTCCCAGATCGGCAAGGGCCGGAAGAGGTCGTAGACCATCTGACGATAACCCTGCTGAATGCGGGCTAATTCCTGCATAAAAGCCCCTTCCACCTTATCGACCGGTAACACCCGATTGAGCACGACCCCATCAACCGGATAGCCAAATAAGGCCAGATAGGTTGAAGCCCGTTGCGCCTCTTTGATCACCATCCGTTCAGGATTGACCACCAGCCGGTAAGAACTGATTTGGGGATCGGTCAATGTCGCTCGTAGCGCTTCTACACCCTTGGTCAGTCGTTCGAGTTTAGAAAACACATCGGTTGCCGGTACCAATTGCTTGACCAACGGTCGCGCCACTTTAAGCGTGGTCGGTTCCCAATCCATCACGCGCGCTGCGTACCACAGAAAAGTTTCGGGCATTGTTAGCAAACGCACCGTTTCACCGGTGGGGGCAGCATCAACAATCACAACATCGAAATTGCCTTCACGCGCCTGTCGTCGAATGTGGAGCAGACTTACCACTTCTTCCATGCCGGGGATAATAGCGAGCTCTTCGGCTGCCACTTCATCAACCCCCCGGCGGCGGAGCAGGTTACTCAGGTACACCCGTAGTTCACCCCAATGCTGGCGTACCTCATCGAGCACATTGATCTCCTGCCCCCACAAACGTTCGCCAATCTGCGTAGGTAATGAACCTAATGGAGTGTCAAGTGCATCGGCCAGACTATGCGCTACATCGGTACTGACAACCAGGGTGCGATAGCCTAATTCGGCTGCCCGTACTGCTGTTGCTGCCGAGGTAGTAGTTTTGCCGACGCCGCCTTTGCCGAGATAGAGGATCAGCCGCATTGATGCATCCTTTGTTTATTGGTTATTCTACTCAGAAACTACTATCTGCTGTCGATGCGACGCCGCATCAATTGTATATGTTGCAGTTCAGCCCGTCAATCTTCTATGGTACACTATTCATGATAATACCTAAACACTACTGCTACATCAAGATGTAAGGAAATTCAGTGCTTTCCGATCTTTTTCTTATTCGTCATGGGCAACCAATTCACAATCCGTCTATTCCGTACCAGCTTCCGCCAGGACCTGATTTGTCTGAACGTGGTCGGGCCGAGGCGCGTCAGGTAGCAGCATTTCTGGCCGATAAAGGGGTAGAGCAACTTCTAGTCTCGCCATTTGCCCGCACGACCCAAACGGCAGAGGTGCTAGTCGATGCCCTTGGATTACCGGTCTCATTTACCACACTAGTACAGGAACATGCACCGGGGGAGACATTTGAGCAGGTGCGGGCGCGGGTGCGCGAGGTGCTAGCCAGTCTGTTCGATTCGCCGTATCAGCGGGTTGCTATCATTACGCATGGCTCACCAATTCGTGCATTTCTGCTCGAACTAAGCCATGATCAGATCGATCTCCGTTCCCATGTTTACCCCGGTGGCAACCCGGCGCCAACCTGCGGTGTCTGGCACGTCAGCTTCTCGCCGCAACGTGCATGCCGCTTTGATCTGGTATTTAAACCGTCGTAAATTGGGCGGAGATGAGGTATGAGCGATCTTGATGAGGTTATCACTGCTCTAGCGCACCATCTGCATGCCGCGCAGCACGTGACAGTCTTGACCGGTGCAGGTATCTCGGCGGAAAGTGGTATTCCTACGTTCCGCGATGCCCAAACCGGTCTCTGGTCGCAGTTTGATCCGGAAGAACTGGCTTCACCGGCGGGCTTTGCCCGCAATCCAGGATTGGTCTGGCGCTGGTACGCCGAGCGACGGATCAAAGCCTGTGCTGCTCAGCCCAATCCGGCTCATTATGCCCTGGTCGATCTGGCGAAGATGGTGCCAAAGTTGACCCTCATCACGCAGAATATTGATGGTTTGCACCAGCGTGCCGGTAGTCAAGATGTGATCGAATTACACGGTAGTCTTCATCGTGCCCGCTGCATGGCCGACGGTACCGTGCATACAACCTGGGATTACGATGAAGAGCTACCCCAATGTCCCGACTGTGGCGCTTTGTTGCGTCCCGATGTCGTCTGGTTCGGTGAATATCTCCCAGCCGCTGCCCTAGAGGCAGCTTACGCTGCAACGCTTGATTGCGATGTCTTCCTCTCAATTGGTACGTCAGGCGTTGTCGAACCGGCAGCCTCTCTGCCGCGAATCGCTCTAGCTCGCGGGGCAACCGTTTTGATCCTCAACCTCGAACAAACTATTGCGGCTCGCCCACCGCTATTCACCATCAATGGCAGAGCTGGCGAGGTGTTGCCGCATTTGGTCGAGACGATGCGGCGTCTGAGAGCTTGATTCAGAAACTTGGGCTTTTGATGAGTCTTGACCATGACACTTCCATCATGGTCAGGGAAACAGTGGCAGTGTCGGTGCTGCGAGCACGCCTGGTGGCCCTCACCTTCCCCCCAGCCCCCTTCCTCTCCCGCACTGCGGGAGAG
>JAGHYT010000051.1:0-27097 GCA_017743535.1 Chloroflexus sp. | reverse complement strand
GGAAGGGGGTTGGGGGGAAGGTGAGGGCCACCAGACGTGCTCGGCAGCACTGGCCCTGTAATCGTTAAACCCCTTTTCCACCACCTAGTGGAGACGCATGCCCTGCCCGCCAACGGTTCCCATCACTGGAATGCCATCGTAGAACCACATCAACCGTCCAGGTTTTTGATATGCTCTAAAGTGTGGCTGAATATACTCTTGCCACAGGATGCCCTTGGCCGCATTCCCCTTCCTCCCCTATTTTAGGAGAAGAAGGGGAATTACGACCGGTATCGCACAGGAACATATTCAGCCCTTCTCACGATGCCATTTCACCCATCACTCGCAAATATTCCTGATCGAATTGCCATAACAGTCCCTCTGATTGCGCATACGGACCGGGTCGGTAGGCGCGTGAACTGACTCCCTGTTGCGATAGTTCGCAGACGTGCCAGTCCTGCCGGTTTGTTCGATCCCAAAACTCTACGGCGTCAGATGGATCAAAGTCTGGTGAAGCCATCGTTTCGGGATCAAAGTACCATTCGCAGATCACGGTGGTGGCATTCGGTTGGCGCGGGATCAGCCGATGGGCCATCACATAGTCAGGATGCAGGCTGAGCAAGAGATTGGGAAAAATGGAGTAGTAATAGACGCGCTTGCGATCTTCAATAGCCAGTCTGGGGAGTGGCGGTCGACGAGTCTGGCCGTTCAGGGTCATACTTTCGTAAGTAAGCTCCATGTAACCGCCGAGAAATGGGCCACTGGTCAGATCATTCCGTCCGCTCTGCCAGGGTGAGACAGCCACCAGCTCAGGGTGGATAAGTGGGCAGTGATAGCATTCTGAATAGTTGGCCACAATCAGTTTCCAGTTGGCAGCAACCTCATAGACGATCTGCGCGCCACGTTGCAAACGGTTCATTTCCCATGCCTGAAATTTGCCGATCAACGGCGCAAAGGCTTCTGTAAATGGTGTTGGTTGCTCGGCCAGCGATACGAAGATAAAGCCGTCCCATTCGGCTACTGCCGCTCTGATCAGCGGCCAGTCTTCACGCCGGAAACCCGGCGAGTCTTGCATGTAACGGGCAGCAGCTAGGGTTCCGTCGAGCCGATAGGCCCAGGCATGGTACGGGCACAGAATAGTTTCATGAAACTGACCTTGCATTTCCGTGCAGAGACGCGCACCTCTATGACGACAGACGTTATAATGGGCGTAGAGCTGACCATCATGATCGCGAACCAGGATCAGGCTCTCGTTGGCGACTTCTATCAATCGATAGCAGCCAGCGTTTGGTACTTCGGCGCTACGTCCAACGCAAATCCACTGTGTGGCAAAAATACGCTCTTGTTCACGGGCAAACACCTCTGAACTGGTAAAATAGTGGCCGGGCAGCGTGTAAGCTGGTCGATCAATCGATGCACGAACAAAGGTCGTCATACCCAAACCCTTTCTTTTGCGATATAATATCGTTTGAAAAGTTCATCCTTACTCAATAGTCTCGAAGGAGGGACGAATGTTCAACCCGTTTAGGCGAAAAGATCAGGTTCAGTCGGATCAGAGTCATCGCGTCCCGCCGGGTCAATACGTTACCGATAAGTTTCCTGTCTTGCACTATGGTTCTGTACCTAAGTATACCAATGTTGAAGAGCAATGGGATCTGCGCTGCTGGGGTGAATTGGCTGAACCGATCCGCTTCAGTTTTCGAGAGTTTCGCGCATTGCCCACCACGACCATCAAAACCGACATTCACTGTGTCACGCGCTGGAGTAAACTTGATACGGTCTGGGAAGGGGTAAGTTTTCGCGAGTTTCTCCGCCATATTCCGCCGTTGAAGCCTTCGGCTCGTTTTGTGATTGCCCATAGTGAGCAGGGTTATACGGCGAATCTACCACTTGAGGTATTGCTCGATGACGATGTGCTGTTAGCGTATAAGTATGACGGTCAGGAACTGACACCAGAGCACGGTTATCCGTTGCGCTTGCTGGTGCCGAAAAAGTATTTTTGGAAGAGTGCTAAGTGGCTACGAGGTATTGAATTTCTTGATCACGACCGTCTCGGTTTCTGGGAGCGCTACGGCTATAACAATAATGCCGATCCCTGGCGCGAAGAGCGTTACGCCGATGACTAAGGAGCTTGATGAGCAGATTGCGGCAGCAATTGCCGAACAGCATGTGCTACGCACGCGAGTACGGTTACGCGATGACTACGGTGAACTCCGCCTGGTAGCCGGTGTTGATGCCGGCTTTGAAGCAGAGGGGACGGTTATTCGGGCTGCTGTTGTGGTCTTGCGTCTACCCGATCTGATCCCGGTTGATTATGCACTGGTACGGCAGCCGGTTACCTTCCCATACGTACCGGGTCTGCTGGCCTTTCGCGAAGCGCCGGCTATCGTTGCGGCAATCCATCGTCTGCATACGTTTCCCGACTTGATCATCTGTGATGGTCATGGGATCGCACACCCACGACGTTGCGGGATTGCCTGTCATATCGGTGTGCTGCTCGATTTGCCAACAATCGGTTGTGCCAAACATCGTCTGATTGGGCAATTTACGCCCCCTCTTCCCGAACGAGGCGCCCGCCAGCCGTTGTACGACGGTCATGAACAGATCGGCTGGGCATTACGTACTCGCGCCACTGCTCAGCCAGTCTTTGTCTCTCCCGGTCATCGGGTTAGCCTTGCTCAAGCGCCAGAATTGGTGATGGCCTGTACGACCCGGTATCGTCTTCCTGAAACGACTCGTTTCGCACATCGGCTGGCGTCAGAACATCAACTCCCGCTTATTCCTTTCTCGTCGTTTCGGGAAGAGGAAGGGTAAGCAGCAGAGACGGTTGCTACTTTTCCGCTTGCAGGTGCGAAACGGGCAGATGCTGAGCGTGCCGGTCGATCTTTTAGCAAATTCCCCCTAAAATCAGCGAATCTTTTTGCCATTCTGCACGGTTTCTTTAGTAGGACAAGTGGCTCATACTGGAGAAGCAACCGTGCGTCTCTTTACTATTAGCTTCATCAGCCTGTGGCTGCTCATTGCTGCCCTTCAACCAATTCATGAGCAATCGCCGCCAGTATTGATCAATGAGGTCATGCATTATCCGTCATCAGGGGCAGAGTGGGTTGAGCTGTATAATCCGGGTACCGTGCCGGTTAATTTGAGTGGTTGGCGGATTGATGATTCGGTCATCGGCGGGCCCCATACCCTGATCGGTGAAGGCGTGGTTATTGCTCCGGCCAGTTTGCTGGTTATCCCACTGACCAGTGCTATTCTCAATAATAACGATCCAGATCGAGTTATCTTGAGCGATCCGACCGGTCAGGTGATCGATCAGAGTCCGCTGATCGTTTTGCGACCTGATCAGACCATCGCTCGCCAGCCTGACGGTAGCGATACCTGGATGGTAGGTACGCCTTCGCCGGGAATCTGGAATAGTGGCAATCCACCTGCCACAGGTATTCCGACAACGCCAGAACCGGTCGCTACAGATGGTAATGAGTCAACTTCCGGCGCGCTGGAGACGGTCACGCCGACCTCAGACACGCTGGACACGGCCACGACCACACCGAGCGCGACGGCCACGGCCACCCCGAGCGCGACGGCCACGGCTACGGCTACGCCAACGCCATCGCCAACAATGTCGGCAGCCGTGGATCAGGTGGTGATCAACGAAATTGCGGCAGCCGGTGAAGAGGAGTGGATCGAGCTGTACAATGGCGGGCCGACGGCGGTCGAGCTGGCGGAGTGGCAGCTTGAGCGGGTGAGTGCAACGGGCAGCCGCGTGGTGCGTTCGTTGCCAACGGTGAGGCTGGCCGCAGGAGAATGGCTACTGGTACCGCTCACGAAAGGGACGCTGCCCGACGGCGGGGCGCGGCTGACGCTGTTCTGGCAGGCGACGGCGATGAGCACGGCGGTCGAATACCCGGCCCTCAGCGCAGCGACGGTCTATGCCCGTGTGCGCGATGGCGCACCCGAGTGGGTGGTGCGTACACAGGCGACGGCTGGGATGACGAATGATGTGCCTGCCACGGCCACGCCGAGCGCGACGGCCACGGCCACGCCGAGCGCGACGGCCACGGCCACACTGAGCGCGACAGCTACGGCCACCCCGAGCGCGACGGCCACGGCATCGCCAACGCCAACGTCATCGCCTACGCCAACAATGTCGGCAGCCGTGGATCAGGTGGTGATCAACGAAATTGCGGCAGCCGGTGAAGAGGAGTGGATCGAGCTGTACAATGGCGGGCCGACGGCGGTCGAGCTGGCGGAGTGGCAGCTTGAGCGGGTGAGTGCAACGGGCAGCCGCGTGGTGCGTTCGTTGCCAACGGTGAGGCTGGCCGCAGGAGAATGGCTACTGGTACCGCTCACGAAAGGGACGCTGCCCGACGGCGGGGCGCGGCTGACGCTGTTCTGGCAGGCGACGGCGATGAGCACGGCGGTCGAATACCCGGCCCTCAGCGCAGCGACGGTCTATGCCCGTGTGCGCGATGGCGCACCCGAGTGGGTGGTGCGTACACAGGCGACGGCTGGGATGACCAACAACATTCCTGAGCCAACGATCTCATCATCGCCACTTGCGACTGCTACGGCTACGGCAGCGACTATGCCCACTGCGACGTACACCTCAACCGCAACCCGGACACCAACGGTCACGAAGACTCCAACCGCAACCCGGACACCAACGGTCACGAAGACTCCAACCGCGACCCGGACACCAACGGTCACGAAGACTCCGACCGCGACCCGAACACCAACGGTCACGAAGACTCCAACCGCGACCCGGACACCAACGGTCACGAAGACTCCGACCGCGACTCGCACGCCGACCGTATCGCCAACTCCTAAGCCAACGGCCTGGCCTACCGGTGTGGTGATCATCAGTGCGCTCTTACCGGCGCCAGCCACCGGAACATATGAGTGGATTGAACTCAGCAGTCAGTACGTACAACCTATCGACCTGCAAGGATGGTTTTTTACCGATGGGAGTGGACAACGTCGCTTGATTCCTGAGCAATCCCTGGCGGCAGGGGCAACGGTACGTATTCCGATCACGCGCTCTTTTCTGAACAACAGCGGTGATACAGTAACCCTGCACGATCCAACGGGAAACGTGATAGATACATTTTCTTATTCAGCAGCAGCGACTGATAACATTATCTGGCGCCAACTCACGGTTTCTTCTTTGCAAACCGACCCTGGGCACGAGATCAACCTCTCTCTGCAAATACCTGCCACAACTGATACTGTGTTGCCCTCGCCATCAACATCCTCACGGCCTACCGAACGACATCCCGTTTCGCTAGCACTACGTTCGCCATTGCCCGGTTACCTGACAGGAACTGCCACTGCGCTGCCAACCGTTACACCACCGGCGGCGAACGTAAGCATGTGTACTGACTGTTCCCAACCGCGATGGTCATGGTCGCGGATCACCGCCGCAGTGTTGGGAGTGATTGCCATCCTGATCTTTGTTGCTGAACCAAAACCACGGCGTTCTGCGCGAGACCATCAGGATGTGCTATAATCTCACAATACCGGTGCCGAACATACGTTGAATTCAGAGAGGAACACCCCTATGAAAGATCTGCCTACCCTGATAGGTGAACGGTTGACGCAGAACCTGTGGGGCGTTCTTGGCAATCAAGGGTATATTCTTGGTATCGATCTGGGTAGCTACGGTCTGCGGGTTGCATTGGTTGACTTGCAGCACCATACCTATCAAAGTGCTGCCATCGAATCGGTCGAACACGAAGACCCTGAAACAACCGTGAATCGTGTTATCGAGCTGGCTCGTGGCTTGATGGCTCAGGAAGGGGTGACTGTTGATCGGCTGGTACGGGTTGGCGTAGGCTTTAGCGGCCCAGTCGATCTCCGGCATGGCACCGTTCGCTTAGCGCCACGCCGACCGGGCTGGGAAAACTATCCGCTCCAGGAACGCTTTGAACAGGCGTTTGATACAGTAACCTTGATCGACAACGATGCTAACCTGATCGCACTCGGTGAAGCCGTTTTTGGTGTTGGGAAGGGGTGTCAGCATCTCTTTTACGTTCACCTGAGCAGTGGTGTAGGTGGTGGAGCGGTGTTGAACGGTCGCCTTTACCATGGTGCTCATTCTATGGCAGGCGAAATTGGGCATGCGGTCGTAGGTCATGGCTGGGATGGTGATGGTCGCCCGGAGACGCTTGAGGAATTGGTCTCAATTGGTGGATTGCTCCGACGAGCTGCTGCTGCTGGTCTGATGACTAATCGTCTTGAAGATATTTTTAGTGATCATCCGGTGGCGCGTAAGGTTGTCCAGCATACGGTTGATCTGATGGCAACCAGAATTGCGCAGATTATTGCATTACTTGATCCAGAGATGGTCGTCTTAGGAGGCATTGTTGTGCGTATCGGCGGCGATAGTTTCGTCGAAGCAATTGCCTCCAAAGTGAATCATTTCATTGCTCCCCAGTTTGCTCGACCAGTGCCGGTTGTGGCTTCGATATTGGGGCCAGACAGTGTCGCAATTGGTGCTGTAGCTATGGCCCTCGATAGTTTGTCAGATTAGTCCTGCGATATACTTCCCTTCTCTATATCGTCAGCGTGTGGTCGGGGCGGGTTCCTAACCCGCCTGCAAGCACTGCCCTATCCTGGAGTTGGCGTGTCTGCCTATCCCCCGATGGTCGGGGTGGGTTCGCAACTCGTACCCCCGCACGTAGGAGGAGGTGGTGGATCGGGACCTGGAGGGTGATGGTGTGCTGATGTGTCAACCAATGGGTGCTACATGTGCATCACACGACGCGGGCCAGAGGCCCGCGCACCCAGGTGGCTGCGTGGGGTCGCTCAACGCAGCCCGCTACACACCGCCTACCGAGGCCGGAGGCCCGCGTACCCAGGTGGCTGCGTGGGGTCGCTCAACGCGGCCTGCTACACGCCGCCTACCGGGGCCGGAGGCCCGCGTACCCAGGTGGCTGCAATGGAACCCGTATCTGATACCAATCCTATCTGTGCAAGCCGTGTATCATCCTGCCAGCGCCGCTCGTACCCCTCAATCCCCCCGCTTGCGGGGGGAAGGGGGGATGCAGATGCTCGCACACCAGGATCCACCGTTTTCGCGAACAGGATTGGTATGAGAACGCTGAAAACCCCTCCCTGCACGACCTACTATTTGCATATCGTGCTGAGCAATGCTACAATACAGTAAGCTATATCGTACACCCTACGGATAGCAGGGAGGCAAGTTGCGCCTCTCTGTTTCCTGTTGTCTATGAGTTGAGGATTGTGGGGGCATGATGGACGCAAAGACGATCGTTTTTGGCGATACCGCCATCGACCGCTTACTCCAATGGCTACGGGCAAGCGGTGAACCGAAAGATGTAAGAGACTTGTTACTGCAATATCTTGAAATTCTTTGCAAGCTGGTGACGGAGGAGGGCGAATGACTGCCACCACAGGAACACTGGCCGATGAAGTATGGCGGCTGATGACCGCACAGGGAATTCTCTTCGCCATTGATGCCCCTATTCGTCAGACGCTGAGTAATCTGGTCGAATTCTTTGCCGCTCGGCTGCAACGCGATCCGGCAAGTGTGCAGGCTGAACTGGAAGCAGCTCTGGCGGCTGATGAGCGCTTTACCCGTGAAGAGGTTAACGGTCAAGTCATTTATGTGACCTCTCGTCAGGGACGGTACATTCCCCGTGATACTACCGATCCGCATACGTTCAAGCAGCGTCTCTACGAGCCGGAGAATCCATTGCCGATTGATGATTTGAGCGTTGTTGTCTCTACATCGCGTCCGGCAATTACAACGGTCGAACCAGTCTATATCTCAGACTATTGGATCGAGCAGGCCCGGTTGATTGCGGCTGCGCAGATGGATGAACGGTCAGCAGTGATGCCTGAACCTCAAGAAGCTGCGGCGACACCACCGGTAGTTGTCGAGCAGCCGGTTGCTGAGGGGGCAAGTCCAGCGCCGGTTGGTGAAGAGCCAGGAGTGGCGGTAGTGCCACCAACTGATGTTGAAGAGCCGGTTGCGACGCTTGGTGTTAGTGAGGAACCATCGGCAGCTCCTATTGCTGAGCCGACTTCCAGCGAGCGTTCAACCGTGCTGACAGTTGATGGTTTGACAATTGACCTGAGCCGCTCGCCAGCAGAGATTGTCGCTGAGCATGGCCCGGCTCTTGAGCGCATATTGGCCGAGCGATTGGCTCGAGATCCACTCCGGCGGATCGTCAGCTTCGGGCGATTGCACTACCCGGAAGCGAGCCTGGTTGGCTTTGGCAAGAACGATTTGCGCAAGATCCGTGACTACATCCTCGAACGCAATGAGCCATTGCTCGATACCGAGATCATTGCCGATCTGTATTACCATAATCCACGCCAACCCGACTACGAGGGTTTTCGCTTTTCGTTGAATTATCGCCTGTCGCGCGAGAAAGATTTTGAATTCGTGGGCGTAGAAGGCGCGAATATTTGGTCAACAAAGGGTTTGCCTGCAATTGGCTCTAAGCGGGTGAAAGCATCCGAGATGGGCCAACTGACCTCGTATCTGATCGAGGGCTTCGATGATAGTCTGGCCGATCAGAGTGCAGAGGTCATTCAGGCTAGTGGTAGTGTAACTCGCTTGCTAACCTTCTTTGAGTGGGAATATGGGGTGCTTCCGCTAGATGCTGCGTTGGCAACCCTGCTGCCGAAACCGGTTTTCCCTGATCAACGGAGTGCAGTCCTTCGCTTCGAGTCATCGCAACATTTCGGAACGTATCTGGTTGAAGTGCGCTATCCGAGCGGTAATCGTGGTGGTTGGTTGCAAGGGCTGGAAGATTTCTTCCGCGAGTATCTTGTACCCGGCGCTTTGATCACGATTAGTCGGACTAACGCGGTGAATGTCTTTACCATCAGCTACGAGGAGGGTGGTGAGACGACGGATCGTCTGCTGACCTTTGACGAGAAGAAGAACCGGTTTGCGTTTGCCAATCTCACCTTCTACTGTGCCGTTGATGAGGATTTGTTGCCGACCCAGAATCGCTATGGGAAATTGCGAAATCTGAAGGCTTTCCCGATGAGTGAACGGCGTAAGGCCGAGATGGTACTCGAACATGTTTGCGAGGTGATGGGCGAGCGGGGTGGAAGCCGCGAGCAGCCGGTGTATCGGGTGACGTTTCATGATATATACGTTGCCTACAACGTGCTGCGTCCAGCTTCACGTTCGTTCTTGCAAGCGTTGCTCGACAGTCATCCAGAGATTACAGCCGATCCCGCAGCGTCTGGAACGTATTTCTTTACCCTGCCGCAGGTGGAACGAATCGATACCGAAGAGGAGGATGTGGAAGAGGAAGACCTGCCAATCCAACCTACTTTACGTCGGCGGGGTGGTCGTTATATTGATGAAGATGAGTAAGCATGACCGGTGACGGTGTGGGGTGTTGGCTCTGCATCGTCGCTGTGTCGCGTTTCCCCGTGCAGGTTTACCATGACTCTGAGTTTTGCTGAGCGTGTTGCCCAACTCGATACGATGGAGAAGGCTCCGACGCGCCTCGATCTGAAGTTGCTGGCTAATTTAGGGCCAGAGAGCGTATACATCTTTTGGGAGCAGTGGCAGCGCTTCAGTCTGGATCGCCGACGCCATATTATGCGTTTACTAGCTGAGCTGGCCGAAGAACAGATTCAGCTTGATTACCGGCCGGTCTTTCGGGCATGTCTGGCAGATCAGGACGCTCAAATTCGGGTGCTTGCTATTGAAGGATTATGGGAAGACGACCATGAGCAGATGATGGATCGGTTGATCCAGATGCTCCACGACCCGGCAGGTGAAGTGCGAGCGGCGGCGCTGCTCAGTCTGGCACGGTTTGCCTACCGTGCTGAGATCGGTGATCTGTCGCTCAGTGCAGGTCAGCGCTTGCATGATGTCTTGGTTGAAGCGGCTACCGATCCTGATCAGCCCTTTGAGGTACGGCGTCGGGCAATTGAGGCATTAGGCTATTTTGCCGAGTCTTCAGCAGCGCAGGAACTGGTTGACCGTGCCTACAATACCGATGACATCTACATGCGCGAGAGTGCGGTGCTGGCAATGGGGCGCTCAATGCGGCGCCAATGGTTCCCGTATATCTTGCGCGAGCTGCAAAGTCCATCTCCATCGTTGCGTTACGAGGCGGCACGGGCAGTTGGTGAGATCGGTGAAGATGGACGGGAATTGTTGCCTGCATTGTTACCGCTCGTCGATGATGAGGATACCGAAATTGCTCTGGCTGCAATTTGGGCGTTAGGCCAGGTTGGTGGGGCTGATGCGCGACGGATTCTCCAGCGGATTGCCCGTTCTCGTGATGAGGTGCGTGCTCAGGTTGCCCAAGATGCACTCGCCGAACTCGACCTTGATACCCTCTGAGGAAGTATGGCCTTTATTACCGATCAGGCCACGGCATTGCCTGATGGCTATCGTCACATTGTGCTGTCGCCGCATCTTGATGATGCGGCGCTTTCCTGTGGCGGGTTCATTGCGCGTATGACGGCGGCTGGCGAGCGGGTGCTGGTCGTCAATGTTTGTAGTGGTATACCCTCTGCTCAGGCGGGGTTCAGTGCATTTGCCCAATCGCTCCACGAACGCTGGGCATTGCCGCCATCATCTGTCGTGGCCCATCGTCGGGTTGAAGATGCCGCCGCGCTAGGTGTGCTTGGCGCCGATGCGCTGTTGTTGCCTGAGCTTGATGCAATTTATCGCTGCCCCGATGTGTATGCCGATGAAGTGAGTCTGTTTGCAACACCGATAGCCGATGATCCGCTCATTGATGCAGTGGTACGTCTGACGACAACGCTGGTCGAGCGCTATCCGCATGCTACATTTTATGTGCCACTGGCCGTTGGGATGCACGTCGATCATCAGTTAGTCTTTGCCGCTGCGACGAGTGTTTTGCAAGCTGCTGATGTACGCTATGGGTATTACGAAGATTTTCCGTATGCTCGCCAGCCGTCGGCTGTTGAACAGCGGTTAGCAATGATCGGTCGTAAGCACTATGCCCCACGCTATGTTCCACTCGATGAGGCGTTGCTTCAGGTGAAGATTACGGCTATTTCGGCTTATTCTAGCCAGTTGAATGTCCTCTTTGGTGGGGCAGCGGCGATGCCGGCTGCCGTGACCGAGTATGCCGCACGGATTGCGTTTCCGGCCATGCGTTATGCTGAACGGCAATGGGTGCGCGTATGAGGGATCGGTGGCGGGTTGATGTACCATCTTCTGTGCGTTGGGATGCGTTTGTTGCCATGCATCCGCATGGAAGTTTCTTGCAGGCCAGCCCGTGGGGGGCAATGAAAGCGCGGTTTGGCTGGCATTGTCGGCGCCTGGCAGTATTCGATGCAGCCGGTACTATCCTGGCCGGTGCCCAGGTGCTCTTTCGGCGCTCTTTCGGTCTGGCTTTTGGCTATACGCCACGCGGTCCTCTCTTTTCTGGTGATCCGACCGTTGATGAATTGTTGATACAGGCGTTACGACGAGTAGGCCGACAGATGGCAGCAATTATGATCCGCTTCGAGCCAAACATCAGCGAACGCGACCTGCGAGCTGCCGAATTACGTGCCTGGTTTGATCATTGCCGTCTTGTGGTCGCCGATACCATTCAACCACGCAGTACTGTGTTGCTCGATCTCCAGGCCCCAGAATCGGCACTCTTTGCCGCTTGCTCAAAAGGTCATCGGGCCGATATTCGGCGCGCTGAACGATGCGGAGTAACGGTGCGGGTGGGGAATGAAGCCGATCTCGCTCCATTTTACGATATTATGCGGGCAACCGGGGAACGCGCAGCATTCAGTATTCACAGTGCTGACTACTATGCCACGGTATGGCGATTGCATCAACCAAACGCCCGTCTTTTCATTGCTGAAGCCCAAGCGATGCCAGTGGCAGCACATCTGATCCTGGCTGATGCGCGTTACGGTTATTACCTCTACGGTGGTTCGACGACGGAGGGATTACGGAGCGGCGCCAATCATTTGCTGGCATGGCATGCACTGCGCTGGGCGCGTGAGCGAGGTTGCATCGGTTATGATTTTTGGGGTATCCCTGATGCGCTCGGCCAGGCAGCATTTGCCGACGATGAAGCGATACGCACAGCGCTTGAACACACTGCCCAGCAGGACCCGTTGATCGGTGTGTATCGTTTTAAAAAGGGTTTTGGTGGCCGCATCGTTCGTTTGATGCCGGCCTTCGATCTCGTGTTGCTTCCACCACTGTATCCCCTGGCAAGGCGGAAGATTGGAGGATAGCGTGACAAAATCTCTTGCCAGTCTCCTGATCGGTCTCGGTGAATATCAGCTTATTGGCGATCCACAATTGCCGATACAGGCGATCACCTACGATTCGCGTCGGGTTAGGTCGGGTAGTCTGTTTGTTGCCATTCGTGGGCAGCATAGCGATGGTCATCAGTTTATTGAACAGGCCATCGCACAGGGAGCAAGTGCGGTAGTGGTTGATCGTCGCTATTGGCCTGGTTCGAGCCAGCTTGAGGTACCGGTCGTTGTCGTTGCTGATAGTCGGGTTGCCCTGGCGCCATTGGCGGCTGCATTGTACGATTATCCCGGTCGAGATATGACCACGATTGGGATCACCGGTACGAAAGGGAAGAGTACGACGACCGATATAACGGCTCAGCTCTTAACTGCTGCCGGGCGGAGAGTCGGGATGATCAATACGGTCGATTTTCAGATTGGATCGCGCCGATGGCCTAACGATACACGCCAGAGCACACCAGAGGCGCCAGAAGTGCAGGCTCTGCTCCGTGAGATGGTGCGTGATGGTTGTGATACGGCTGTTATTGAGGCTACCTCGCATGCGCTCTCCCCGCGATGGGGGCGTCTGGTCGGTTGTGCTTTTGCCGTGGCCGTGATGCTCAATATTGGTCACGAGCATCTCGATTACCACGGTTCATTTGAACAGTATCGGGCTGATAAGGCGCAACTCTTTGCTCTGCTTGCCGAGCGTTCTGGTCCACGGTGGGCAATTGTAAATGCCGATGATCCCAATCATCACTATTTTCTCGCCGCAGCTCCGGCTGATGCGGTACAATTACGGTATGCACTCCATACCCCAGCAGAGGTGCAAGGAGTCATTGTCCGTAGTGAACCAACTCGTAGTGTTTTACGGGTATCTTCACCATGGGGGGACGCGGAAGTCACTGTACCGCTGCCCGGTCGATTTAACGCTAGTAATGCACTGGCAGCGCTGACGGTCGCTCTCTCGCAGGGAGTTTCGCTTGATACGGCCGCTACCGCTCTTGCCAGTGTACGAGCGCCACGAGGTCGGATGGTAGCAGTTGATGCCGGACAACCGTTTTCGGTTATCGTTGATTATGCGCACAATCCTGAATCCTTTGAACAGATTTTTGCAATGTTGCGGCCCCAGGTACGCGGGCGAATGATCGCTGTGTTCGGAAGCGCTGGCGAGCGTGACGTTGCTAAACGTGCTATGCAGGGTGAAATTGCCGGTCGGATGTGTGATTTGCTCGTTCTTACCGACGAGGATCCTCGTGGTGAGGATCGCGAAGCAATCATCGCCCAGATTGCGTCCGGCGCCGAGCGGGCTGGTAAACGGGCGGGCAGTGGCTATCTCTGCATTCCTGATCGAGCACAGGCGATACGGGCAGCATTAGCTGCTGCACAACCCGGCGACATGGTGTTGTTGTTGGGTAAAGGTCACGAGGGCAGCATTATCTACGCCGAACATTCTATTCCGTGGAACGAAGAGGAAGTGGCACGGCAGGCGCTGGCCGAGCTAGGCTATGGGAGCGCGCATGATTGAACTGGCGCCCTATAATCCGTACACCCTGATCATCTCCTCGCCGGTGATCGCAGCCGCTGGTAGTTTGGGTGATGTTGTGGGGGTTGCACGCTGGTTGGGGTTGCAACGGGCCGATGCCGACCACGGCCTGGGTGCTATTATCTGTTCAACCGTTACCCTCAATGGACGTCGCGGACAACCGCAGTTGATCGCTACCCCGGCCGGTATGCTCTATCACCACGGTGGCTTCAGTCTCAGTGTACGACAGGTACGTGAACAGTTGGCGCCGCGTTGGGCAACCTACCAGGTACCGGTATTAGTCAGTCTGGCGGGGGCAGACGCGGCAGCAGTCGCTGCCGAATTGAGTGAGGTGCCAGGTGTTGCCGGTTTTGAGCTGGCGCTTCCATCCACTTCCGCACTTGAAGCCGAGCAACAGGTCGTTCGTGTGCGTCGGGCGACGCTGTTGCCGCTGATCGTTCGTCTCCCCGGTGAGTTGACCGATCCGGTTGCCGTAGCTCAGGCATGTGTGACTGCCGGTGCTGATGCGATTGCTCTGATCGGTGGTCTGCCGGCCTGTATGCCCAACCCTGAAGGAAGATTGATCGATGGGCGACTGGGTGGCCCGGCTATCTTTCCGGTGGCGCTACGAATGGTAGCACGTGTTGCTGCTGCTGTGCAATTGCCGGTGATTGGTATGGGTGGTGTGGCAACAGTGGCTCACGCTCAGGCAATGGTTCAGGCTGGTGCGCGGGCAGTTGCCTTAGCCAGTGCGTTGGTTAGTGATCTGCGCTGTGGACGAATGCTTGCTGAATCGTTGCGTGATCAGGCTGCCCAGTAGTATGTACGGTCACAATTGGCTGAGAGTATCGAAAGGTTCCTGATCTTCCCATTCCCCTTCAACGTAAGACGATCTCGCGCACATGGACATGTGCCGGTTCGCTGACACCAACCTGGAAGATTTCTAAACGTACCTGTTGCACGGTCGTCGGTGCAGGCAGATCAAGTTGAACAGTCGGATCGAACGGGAGATTGCGGTATTGCTGGCGCACGACGTTCGCAACACCATCAGGGGTTGTCAACACTACCGTGAGATCAAGATCCATCGAACCTAGGGTCAACTCTACCTGGCGTAGTGATTTGGGAGTGGTAAAGCGCAATTCAATCACCAGCGGATTCGCTTCAAACCCGCGGGCAAGCGTCATCGGATTGCCGTCGAACAGTTCATTGACACTCCCCATATCAAACAGAGAATGAGCGACAGTGATCGGTTGACCATCGAGGGTATAGGGGGTTTCAATCAAGCGCTGCCGCTCGGCGCGCTCAGCGGCTAAGATTTCTTCGATGTTTGCCACGTATTCCATGCGCACCACGTAAAACCCTGGCCGTCCATCAGGGTAGGGAACGATCTGTTCGGGCGGCGATATGATGAACTTTCCACTTTGTTGGGCAAGCCAATATTCGGCGTCTGTCATAATAAAGACATCGCGTTGCCGATTGAGATCACGAACAGTGTAGAGATAGGCTTCGATACTGATCAGCTCTACCCGCCGTTGTTGCGCAGGAGTCAGAAAGAAGCCCACAAAACTGTTTGGATTGTTCGCCCATGTCGGTGAGACACGCAGCACAATGTGGGGATCGCGGGCGAGCAGGGTGGGAATAGTCTCGGCGAAGATCTGTTGCGCACCGTATTGCATGCCATAAAGACCGTAATCGCGAAACCAGAGTGGCCCACCGAGGACGGCATATTGGGTCATTGCCAGGCTACTTGCAGCCAAGAGTATTCCGGTCATGATACTGAACAGACGCTGCCAAAAGCGGTTAAACAGATCGAGAAGAACATCAATGCCAATGACCGTCAAAATCGTTGCCGGGACAACCATTCCCAGCATTCGCGTGATTGCTGGTCCAACCAGGGCGCTGCTGAAGGGTGCAGCCAGCAGGGCAATAATTGGAATGCGATAGTTTGGGTTGCGCCAATGCCACAGACAGGTGATCAGGCCAGTGGTGATAAAGGGCAACAGCACGAGCGGAAGATGACCGCTCTCTGGGAAGCGGTGTCGGTCGAGGTCAATCGTATTTGGCCAGAACCAGTAGCGAGGGTCTAACCCCTGCAGGTAGAGGCTGAAAAATCGTTGGATCTTTTCGCTGATGGGTATGGGCAGAATCCAGTAGGAGTAGAGCGAACGGAGGTGCTCGAAGGTGGCGTCGGGATGGAGTTGACGAAACCGCAGCCACGGGACGAGCACAAGCAACAACATCAGAAATGCAGTCCAGAGACGCGGCGCCGAACGGCTGAAATGGTAGCGAGCATCGCTCAGCAGCAAGAGTAATCCACTGACCAACATGACCCCCTGACCATTGGCGTAGCTGTAAAACGTCGCTGCGCCAAAGAGTATGACGGCCACGATCCAGCGATCATCGTGAAAACGGTAGATGACGTATGAGGCGAGAAAGCCGGCGTAGCAGGCCACCATCAGCGCTGTTTCAAACGCTGTGCGTGAATGGATAAACCATGCTGGCAGAATACAGAGCACCAGTATGCCGAGCCACCAGCGTTGGCTGTTGTACCCCACGCGGAGGATCAGCGCGATACCAAGTGGCGCCAGCAATCCAGCAATGACCGACGTAGCTCGGATAGTCCACACCGATTGATCAAACCCAAAGAGGATGATCCTGAAGGCATGGAGGTAGACGCTTAAGCTGAGACTCCACTTCTCTACATTCCGAAAGTAAGGTGGAAACCAGACACCGCTGGCATCACGAAATCCTTGCGCAACCAGTTCACGGGCTAATACGCCATGAATTGCCTCATCGCAGAAAAAATAGATGGGGAACGTTGTCAGATCGATGAAGCGCGTGTACATGTAGAGAGTAAGGCTGCCGCATAAGAGCAGCAGTTCACCGATGGTAATACATCTGAGCAATCCGTTCCCGGCAAGCGGCTTTTGCCACCAGTCCAGAGATAATTGATTGTTGGAAGATTGATTACTCATCATCACGATGGTATGATTTCTGGTGCGGCAGACATGGTGTATCGGTACGCTTTGTATTCATCAATTTCACCCGCCTCTGGCATTCTTCACGCGCTACAGGAGAAGTGGGTAAAGAATGCGGCATGCAGTGGAACCAGCTTCAGGATACGTGTTTGAAAATGCAGCTATATTATACCGCAACAATTCAGGAATACCGTCAATTTGAACACTTGATCTGGATACGGCTGGTGGCGCCACCACTGGCGCGTACTGTCCGTCCTGGTCAGTTTGCCATGATCAGTCAGCGGCAAACGCATAGTCTTGATCCGCTGCTACGGTCTGCCGTCTTTTTCGCCGGGGCTGATCCGAACAGTGGTACATTAGAGCTGTTGATTGATCCACGCGACCCAACACTCACCCGGTTGGTTGATCTGCCGGAGGGAACAATTCTGGATCTCGGTGTGCCTTCTGTCAACACCTGTACGATCAATCCAACGACCCAAACTCTTCTGTTGGCGGGTGTTGGTAGTACGTTGCCGGCTTTAGTGTTCTTAGCACGTCGGTATGCTGGAAAGCTGAATGTATCGCTGTTAATGGCCGGTGATGATGGCTTCGTACCACCGCCATTTCTCTTACCGACGACGGTAGAGGTGCAGATCAGCTCAGCCGGTGCGTCGGCGTTATTCGATCTACTGACAACGACAACCGATCAGAATCCGTTGCGTTGGGCCGACCAGATTGTACTGGGTTTACCTTCCTTGTTTGTAAGCCGGGCTGCGAGTCTGATACGGACAACCCGTCTACGATGGGATCACGGCCTGGTTCAGGTGATTCTGGCCGGGTCATTGCCGTGTGGGCTGGGTATCTGTCGCGTCTGTCAGATCGAGACCCGGCAAGGGTGGCAGCGACGTTGTGTTGAAGGGCCGGTGTTCGATCTCCGTGATCTCCGTCTGCCAGCGTAAGCGGATTTACGGTAAATCACCTTCGAGGCGGCGAAAACTGTTGACAAACCAACGATGGACGTCGCGGAAGCGATCTTCGACGCCGAAGAGGATATGTGGGCCGAGATCAGGGTTAGCAAAGGTGCGTCCCTGAATATTTGTCGTCGTCACGATCACATACAACGGTTGGTACAATGTGATCGCCGGTGATAATTCCAGCCAGCGCTGTTGAAAGGTGTGGTAGAACTCAGAACGAGCGACGAGTTCAGGTTCAGCACGCGCCTGCTCCAACAGCGTGTCAATCCGACTGTCGGTAAGCCCAGCGTAATTTGAGCCACCGTTTGCCTGACTGGAGTGCCAGAGACTGTAGGGGTCGGGGTCTGGCCCAATCCGTGTCCAGGTATGAATGGCTGCCATAAAATCACCTTGACGCAGACGGTCGATCAGGGTTACGCTATCCACCGATTCAACAGTAACCTCGACACCGATAGTTCGCCACTGTTCGGCAATAGCATTGGCGACAGCCAGTCGACGTTCATCCTGATCAACCAGCAACGTGAAACTGAGGCGTTGCCGTCCGCGCTGGCGAATACCATCGTCGCCCGGTTCAAAATCAATTTCAGCCAGCAGCTCGGCTGCTGCGACCGGATTGAACGGCATCCGCCGAATCGTCGGGTCGTCAGCCCAGCTATTGGGGAGGAGTGGTGTATCAATGGGTTGCGCCAAGCCGTTGATAACCGTTTCAATCAAGGCGTCGCGGTTGAGGCCGAGGGCCAATGCACGGCGGAGAGGAATCTCTTGAAACAGTGGTAATCGCAGATTGAAAGTGAGTTGAGTATACTCATCTAGCGGCAAAGCAATCCGTTGTTCTTCACCTGGCAGATCAATAGCTTGAAGGTTGCTTCCCCAGCGCTCGGCTATGCCCATCACTTCGCCGCGTGATAGGGCGGCTATGGCGGCCTCGTATGTACTGATGAACCGTAACTCAATAGTATCGAGGAATGGCCGGCCATTGTAATAAGTTGGATTGGCGGTCAAGATTGCCCCATCGGGGCGTAATTCCGACAATCGAAACGGCCCACTGCCGATCAGACGCTGACCAAACTCACTGGTTGACCACTCGGTAGGGGGCAGATCGCGCAGCAAATGTGCCGGGAGAATTGGTACACGGGCGAGGGCTGGAAACGGTGCGAATGGCCCCGATAGTGTAAATCGGACGGTACGGATGTCAACGCGCTCGATGAGCGTGGTGCGCCAAAAACTGGCGACAGCCGGTTCACCAGCAGCATCTAAGGTTTGCAGGGTACGAAGCGTAAAGACCACATCGTCAGCGGTCAATGGTGTCCCATCATGCCAGCGCAACCCTGGACGAAGGGTAAAGGTGTAGATTTCACCACTTCCATCGACGGTATAACCCTCGGCCAGTGCCGGCTCAATCAGCCCATCGGACCCGATCCGGGTCAGTCCTTCAAAGATCAGACTGATGAGCGTGCGTCCTACCGGATCATTGATCGGATCGTTAAGGAGCGGGATTGGTATCAACGGCGAGCCAACCACAGCTTCACTGTATGTACCGCCGGGAGCGGGATTATTGGTCGATGCACTTAACATCGCTAGACGACCAAACAACCCCACAATCAAGCTAATGCCAAGCAGTGCAATCGCAATCTGCCAGCGAATTCGACGTGCCATACCCTAACTAAAAATTGGCAAGCTGGTAATCAGCGCGAGTAGTAAAAATGTGACACCGAGCGCAATAGTGGCCTGGTACAACGTTTTTTCAACCCCGCGTCGGGTGCGCTGAATCGAGCTGGCGTCGCGATTAATACCGCCTCCGCGCGATTGTAGGATAACCAACACACTCATAACGACACTAATGACCAAAATCGCAATATATAGTGCTGTTTCCATGCTCTGTTTACCTCTCCTTATGTGAGTAGTAAGTAGCATCTGCTGCCTTTCTGAAGGCATCATAGTATACCATATTCCCGCAGGTTTTCAGAACGGTAGGTTGGGTTGCGGTAGGGATTTTCCAAGTTCTCACCGTGCTCGGTAGAGGTAATGTGAGAAGCGAAATGAAGATTGAGCGCAATGGAGAGGTTCCCAATTCGTCTGCAGCGCGTGCGAAGGCGTGTAGCTTCCCGTTCCGACGGTGATTCTGCCCTGCCATTCCCTGTTTGTCTCGCCGATGACGCCCGTCCCTGCCTTGTCGAGGCAGGTGCTCAACCCGCCCGCCGCATCCAGCATTCCTACCCAATGCAGGCCGGCGGCCTGCGCACCTACGTGCCCGTGGAAGCAGGTGCAGATACAACGTGCCATAGCTTCCTCGCTCACCGACTACAACGAATACAACCAGAAACTGAATATGTTGATAAGCCGTCACCTTACCACAGCCACCTTCCACGACGGATTGCTGAAGCCTGGGCGTCAGCAGTCCCGGCGACACTGAAACCCCTTTTCTCACTCCTTGAGGGATAGAAGAGGAAGGTTGATACAGGTTAAGAGCCTATCTCTGGTTCGTACTACTCACTTGAACATAAGTAATAAGTAGTGCCACCGTGCCTATCGCGCATTTTCATGGTTCGTTGTGTCCAACAGCGTCATGGGCTGCTATTTCCTATGGTCATTGTGCTTCTGACAGTTGTTATTTTGCGACGAAACGTAAAGCATTTCGGTTTAGGTATTTTGTTGCTCACCGTGTTATCATTGCAATTGTTCGAGATGTCACAGACGTCGCCCGCCAACGGTGTCGTGAGCGAAAGGAAGGTCTTATATGCAGATACCTGCATACATCAAGCATCAACAGTTGCGTGAGTGGATTCAGGAAATCGTTGAACTTTGTGAGCCAGCTCAGATCCACTTCTGTGATGGCAGCCAGACTGAATATGATACACTCTGCAACAAATTGGTTGAAACCGGTACGTTCATTCGTCTAAACCCAAAATTGCGTCCCAACAGTTTTCTCGCTCGTTCCGATCCTTCAGATGTAGCTCGTGTTGAAGATCGCACCTTCATCTGCAGTGTTTCAAAAGAAGATGCCGGTCCAACTAATAACTGGATGGCGCCAAAGGAGATGAAGGAGATTCTGCTCAAGCTGTTTAAAGGCAGCATGCGCGGTCGTACTCTCTACGTTATTCCATTCAGTATGGGGCCGATTGGTTCACCGATTGCACGTATCGGTATTCAACTCACCGACTCACCCTACGTCGTTGTGAACATGCACATTATGACCCGTGTTTCGCCGAAGATTTATCATGTTTTGGGCGAAAACGGTGAATACATCCCGTGCCTCCATAGTGTTGGCATGCCACTTGAAATAGGTCAACCCGATGTGCCTTGGCCGTGTAATCCGACGAAATACATCGTTCACTTTCCCGAAGAGCGTTCGATCTGGAGCTTTGGTTCGGGTTATGGAGGCAATGCCCTGCTTGGAAAGAAGTGTCTTGCCCTGCGTATCGCCTCAGTTATGGCTCGTCAGGAGGGTTGGCTGGCCGAGCATATGCTCATTCTGGGTGTGAAAGAGCCATCTGGTCGTAAAACGTATGTTGCTGCAGCCTTCCCTTCTGCTTCTGGTAAGACTAATTTTGCCATGCTTATTCCCCCTGAAAGTTTTCGGCGCGACGGGTGGGAAGTGACGACAATAGGTGATGACATTGCCTGGATTAAGCCCGGTGCTGATGGGAAGCTCTACGCGATCAACCCTGAGACTGGCTATTTTGGGGTAGCGCCGGGTACATCGTACAAGACGAACCCCAATGCGATGGAGAGTTGTCGGGCAAACTCCATCTTTACCAATGTAGCCCTTACTGATGATGGTGATGTCTGGTGGGAAGGCATGACTGATGAACCACCAGCACATCTCATCGACTGGCAAGGACGCGATTGGACGCCCGGTTGTGGGCGGTTGGCTGCTCATCCAAATGCCCGCTTTACCGCACCTGCCCGCCAGAATCCGGCCATTGATCCGGAATGGGAAAACCCGAATGGTGTACCTATCGAAGCATTCATTTTTGGTGGACGACGAAGCCGCACGGTGCCACTGGTTTACCAAGCTTTTAACTGGATATATGGCGTCTATCTGGCAGCAACAATGGGTTCTGAGACGACGGCAGCAGCAATGGGCCAGCAGGGTATTGTACGGCGCGATCCATTTGCAATGCTACCTTTTGCCGGCTATCACATGGGCGACTACTTCAATCACTGGCTCAGTTTTGGCCGTCGTCTTAAGAACCCACCGGGCATCTTCAGTGTTAACTGGTTTCGCAAGGATGAGAACGGGAAATTTATCTGGCCAGGATTCGGCGAGAATATCCGTGTCTTAAAGTGGATTATCGAACGTGCGCATGGGCAGGCAGTGGGTATGGAAACCCCAATCGGATGGGTACCACGTTACGAGGATATTGACTGGCGTGGGCTTAATTTCAGTCCTCAACAGTTTGAGCAGGTCATGGAATGTAACATGCCCGAGTGGCAGCAAGAGATATTGTTGCACGAGGAGTTGTTTATCAAGCTCTATGATCGCCTGCCCAAAGAATTGTTGTCGGTGCGTGATCTGATCCTCTCGAGCCTCTGGAGGGCGCCGGAGAAGTGGGGAGCTATGAACGAATGATGTATAAGCTGTTAAGTTGAAGACCGTATCTGGCAGCGTACTGCTCGAAGGTGGGCGGTGCGCTGTTTGTTTTGACAAGATGCTTGTTTCCGTGTACTATTGAACCATAAAGAGTTAAAAATTCCCAATATATTTGTTGATTACCTCTTTGTTGACGATTCATGGCGATTTTGTACCAAATCGCTACGTTGGCATATTGTGTTCGTAAAGGCTATTACAAGGGAAGGAAGGATTGACGTGCAAGCATTGTTGCGACTGTCACGTATTATCGATACCTTCACCGAATGGGTTGGGCGGATTGCCTATATCCTGGTCCCAGTTGTTGTTGGTGTGGGGGTTTGGAACGTTGCAAACCGCTATGTTGGTCGGGCAATTGGTCGGACACTAGGGTCCAACTTTTACATCGAGGCACAATGGTACATTTTTTCACTGATCTTTCTGTTGGGCGCAGCGTATGCTCTCAAGCATAATGAGCATGTACGGGTTGATGTATTCTACAGTAACTATCCACCAAAGCGTAAAGCGCTTGTGAATTTGCTTGGTACTGTGTTCTTTCTAATTCCATTTTGTGCCTTACTAATCTACTTTGGTCTACCGTATGTTGAACAGTCGTGGCGTATTCGTGAGAATTCTCCCGATCCGGGTGGTCTGCCACGCTATATTATCAAGACCTTTCTGATAATCAGCCCGGTACTCCTGATCATTCAGGGTATTTCAGAAGCAATTAAATACTTCGCTGCCTTCCGCGGAATTCTTGATCCGTCAACTATTGAAGAAGAGCACGAGACAAAATTGTAATATCTGGAGGATCCATGTACGATTGGCTCGGTCCCACAATGTTCCTCGGGGCGCTGGTCATTCTTGGTATCGGCTACCCGGTCGCGTTTTCGTTGGGTGCAACAGCGATTGTATTCGGAATCATCGGTGTCTCGCTTGGTATTTTTGACCCGATTATTATTCGGGCAATGCCATCACGTATCTTTAACGTGATGTCGAATTACACCCTTCTCGCCATCCCGTACTTTATCTTCCTCGGCTCGATGCTCGAAAAGTCGGGGCTGGCAGAAGATTTGCTTGACACAATGGGTATTCTCTTTGGGCCAATTCGCGGCGGCCTGGCAATTGCCGTGGTGGTAGTCGGAGCGTTGTTAGCCGCAACTACTGGTGTGGTGGCAGCGACGGTAGTGGCAATGGGATTGATCTCGCTGCCGATTATGTTGCGCTACGGCTACAACAAGGAATTGGCCTGTGGCGTGATCTGTGCCGCTGGTACGCTCGGGCAAATTATCCCGCCCTCAGTGGTGCTGGTTGTACTCGGTGACCAGATTGGTGTGTCGGTAGGACGCTTGTTCCTCGGTTCGCTAATACCTGGATTGTTGCTGTCAGCAGCGCTCGCCTTCTACTGCTGGGTGGTCGCTTTGCTCAAGCCTGAGATGGCCCCGGCGCTACCGTTATCCGCCCGTTCGATAAGTGGCGCGGCGTTGGCAAAGCGTGTATTTCAGGTGATGATTCCACCGTTGTTGTTAATTGTCGCAGTTCTCGGATCGATCTTCTTCGGGATTTCAACAGCGACTGAAGCTGGCGCAGTAGGCGCCCTGGGTGCAACCTTGCTGGCGGCAGCAAACAGGCGCTTGACCTGGAAGAATTTCATTGCTGTGTGTGATGCGACAATGCGCGCCACCACAATGGTTATTTTCATCCTGATCGGCTCAACCGCCTTTGCACTGGTTTTCCGAGCGTTAAGTGGCGATAAGTTCGTGTTCGATCTCATGGCTAATTTACCTGGTGGTGCCTGGGGTTTTCTTATTGTCAGTATGCTCATTGTGTTTTTTCTCGGTTTCTTTATCGATTTCTTCGAGATTTGCTTTATCGTCATTCCGCTTTTCGTACCAGTAGCAAAGGCACTCGGTTTCGATCTGATCTGGTTTGGCGTGCTGCTCGGCGCGAACTTGCAGACCTCGTTCCTTACCCCGCCGTTCGGGTTTGCTCTCTTCTATTTGCGTGGGGTGGCCCCTGAGGGGGTTACGACTGGCGATATTTACCGAGGGGTCATACCGTTTATCGCCATTCAGCTCATGATTGTAGTAATTTTGATCTTCTACCCCCAACTGGCGCTGTGGTTGCCAGCAGTGTCGTTTGGCCAGTGATCATATCCTGATGAAGACAAGTCATCATATTCGCTGACTGATTTGCTTAAAAATCAGGATACGCGACGAACATCTATGCACCCGCTCACCGTGATCGCTATTCTAGCGCGGGCCTCTGGCCCGCGTTCTACGGTGAGCGGGTCATCCATCGTTCGCTTACATTCGCATGCTGGCTCGGACAGGTTGGGTACCTGAACCCTTCTTTCCTGTCTTCACTTCGGAATACGGATCGGTAGGCTTCTCCACCCTCAAACACGAGAATTATTGTTCAGACACGTGCTTTACGCTCTCTGACGGTGTAGCGTTACACACGGGGCTGATTCGTCTGCCATTGTGTATGTGTGCTTTCTCGCAGGTGGATTGTATGGAACAACCATCTTGATACCAGCAGGGGCACGGTATGACGTGCCCCTGCCGTAATGGTTGGAATGCGGAAAAGGACGGAGAAACTAAATCGGATTGTTCTTGACGAAGAGATTAAACGGCAACTCGTTGGTCTGATGCCAGCGCTGAATCTTCTGACGGAATGAATTCCAGCCAGGGAAGATCTCTTTGAACGCCGCCGATCTTTCCGCACTCTCGGCGAACAGTTCAAAGGCCGCTTTCTGCGCTGCATTCATAATCTCATCACTATAGACGCGCAACTTCTTCCCCTTCGCCAGAATGCGCTCCAGTGCATCGTTGTTGAGTGCGTCGTACTTAGCGAGCATGTTCATATTTGCTTCCCAACAAGCGACGCGGAGGAAGCTCTGGTACTCTTTAGGAAGCTTGTTCCAGGCATCAAGGTTAATCACGGTGTGGAGACTGGGCCCTGGCTCCCACCAACCCGGTGCATAGTAGAACTCTGCTGCATCGGGGAGGCCAAGTTTCTCATCGTCGTAAGCACCGACCCATTCTGCCGCATCGATGGCACCGGTTGACAGGGCCTGGAAGATTTCCCCACCGGGTAGGGTTTGGGTTACCACGCCGAGCTTTCCGAGTACCTGCGCACCTAAACCGGGGATGCGCATCTTGAGACCCTGCAGGTCGGCCACGGTGTTGATCTCGCGGCGGAACCAGCCACCCATCTGGGTACCGGTGTTACCGGCAGCGAAAGAGATAACGTTGAAGTTCGCACCGAGCTTGTTAATTGCTGCCTCACCACCGCCATGGTAGAGCCATGCATTTTGCTGCTGGGCAGTGAGACCAAACGGCAGCGATGTGGCGAAGGCCCACGCTGGATCGAGACCTACGTAATAGTACAGCGCAGTGTGACCTGATTCAACTGTCCCCTGCTGTACGTTTTGCAGCACTTCAAGGCCAGGGAAAAGTTCGCCGGCGGGGAAGGTCGTGATTTTGAACATACCGTTCGATAACTCTGCTACCCGCTCAGCCACCGTTACTGCACCACCGTAGATGGTATCGAGCGCGATAGGCCAGCTCGTTCCCATTCGCCATTCAACAGCCGGCATTGACGAACCTTGAGCAGGGGCCTGAGCCATGGGGGCAGCGGCAGTGGGTTGCTCACCACCTGCGGCTGTAGGCGCTGGTGGTGAGGTAGGGGGGGCCGCCGTTGGCGGATTGGTAACCGCTGGTGGTTGACCACAAGCAGCCAGTGTCAATCCAAGACCGCCAAGAACGCCGGCTGCGGCGCCACGAAGAAACTCTCGTCGTTTCATGCTGTGCTCCTGGGCAATCTGAAAATAAAAACTCGGTATCCTAATTATACATGATATGGCGAAATTGTGCAAATGGTGGTGTTATTGTTCGTGCAATAGTTGTTGATTCAGTTGTTTCTTGACAAAAGGATGTTTACAAGAAGACTAATACTAATGCGAGTGAAATAATGCTAACGAGATTCGAGAACAGGACTGTAGCTGTAACAAATTCAGGAAGTAGTTCGTTTTCCATTGCAATAATGCTGACCAATACCGCCGTTGGCATGCTGGCCTGTAGAATACCTACATTACGTTCCAGTGGCGGCAGATCGAACCAGCTCACGGTGCTGAAGGCCAATACCGGCCCACTGATCAGGCGGATTGCGCTGGCGATAAGCAGATCGGCATTGATACGCGGAATACCGGCAGCCGCCAGTTGTGCACCTAACACGATAAGCATTGTCGGGATGAGGGCGCCGGAAAGCAGTTCGAGCGGGCGCATAACGACCGGTGGGAGATTAATGTCAAGCCAATTGAACAGGAGTGCTGGCGGAAGGGCCAGCAACGCGGGGGTGCGAAAAACTTGAACGGCCATGCTCAGACTGAAGCCACGACTGAAATTGGCCGCACCCACACAGACGATGAAAGCTAGGACAAGATTTGCTAAAAAGTAGACAGTAGCCACGCCAAGAGCAGCCGGGCCTTCAGCGAACTGAATGATGGGTAGGCCGAAATTACCGACGTTGCCGAAAGCGGCAATCATAACGTAGGCAGCGGTCATTTTGGCATTGCGCCTGAGTAATCTGGCAACCACAAATGCGATCACAATTGAGCCGAGGTAGACGATGGTGATGAATCCGATCATTCGTCCTGCCAGTCCGGCTTCGATGCGCGTTTGACTGAGGACGTAGAAGACAAATGCCGGTGTCAGAATAAAATAGGCAAATCGCGAGAGAGTACGGGCTTCGAGTTGCAGGCGAGGGCCGGTAATGTAACCAAGCAGCACGAGCAGGAATACTGGTGCGAGTACGTTCAGGAAGATGCCGGGGAGTTGGTTCATAGAAGTGTTGTTTCTTCAAACTGCCT
>JAGHYT010000239.1:0-3291 GCA_017743535.1 Chloroflexus sp. | reverse complement strand
TCGCAATGAGTATTATGTGGAAAAGCGTACCGCTACATTTGCCGATAATCTGGTTACTTTCGGTGTAGCTTACGTGCTCAACGGGATTGCCGATGGTCGAGCACGAATTACTATTGAGGATTGTGGATCACATTTTGCCGTGATCTGCGATCCACCGTTGTGTAAAGAATGGGTTGACAGTTGCACATTTTTTACCGGTGCCTTTCTGCTGATCACTGTTGATCGCAAAAGTCAGCATAAGGTGATTAAGGGGACCCAGATTGATGTTGCAAAAGTGGCAGCGATGCCAGGAATTGCTCCCGATTACGAACAGGCCAAAAATGACAACGACGCCTATTGGGTCTGGCGACGTAGTGTAGGCGATCAGTGGCAACAGCTTCAACCGCCGGTTGAACCACATCCTGATTGGGAACTCTTTCGGGCAATCAATCCAACCGCATTGCAAGCAGCCAACAGTGCAGCGGCTGAATGGTTCCAGGGACAGGTAGCATTTCCAGAGTTACTGAAAACGGTGCTGATCTATACCAGTGCGTTTCCGAACAAAGAAGAGGAGGCCGCGAAACACTGGGCAGCAGTGTGTAAACATCATGGACTGAAACATTCGAAACAGCTCAGCGCCTCTCAATTAATCAACCCGACTCAGGGCAAAGGAACGGCTAATAGTAAAGCAATCTTTGCGAAGCCCGGTAATCTCAGTAATTTCTGGCTTACCGAATACCTGAAGTGGGTTGGCTTGCGCTGGGCTGGCTTCACCCGTCTGATCAAAGATAGCAAGGATCGGAAAATCTATGTCCTGGCGCCCAACCGGCTCGACTGGGAGCATCACCTGGGTATCCGCGAGCAGTTTCGGCGCTTAATGGCTGGTTCAGGTGGCGCAATTCAGCTCGACATCCTGGCTGCGTTACGGTACGTCAAAGCCGTCTTGAATTACGCTGAAGTCAGCCATAATCAGAGCCTACTGGCTCAGGTGTTCGGCACACATCAAGGTGTCAATAGGCTGGTGTATGGGCTTGATAGCGCCTACTACAAGAATCTCGGTCAGTCGGCGGCGGTTATGAACATTGCCCGGATTGGTCTACCGTCCTGGATACAACCACGAGTGCAGAGTGATATTCCGCGCTATCAGGCAGTGATCGACGAACAACTACGGATTGTTCGCAATCTCGATGAGAAGCGTGGTGAAGAGTATGAATTACTCCGTAGCTACCGTGATTTTCTCTCCACCAATGAACTCACGGCATTACTGGCATTTACCGATGCCTACTCTGGCTTTGTTATCCAACGCGACAAGCTCGCACCACAGTTTACGGTTTATTCTTTGGAGGTTATGATGAGTTCGATTGCCCCACCCTTGAGCAAGATCACCAAATCACGCGGCTTTCGCAATCTGGCCTATGCCATTCGGATGGCAACCGTTGAAGCTCATCGTCGCAGCCTGAAGCGTAATCAGGATAAGTACGAAGTATCGTATGAAGTGCGATATGGACTTGGGCAGGAGCTATTGCGTAAATCAGCGTATCCCAACGAGTTTGTTATCGCGCTAAGCGAGTTTATTCACGATTACAATGCGGAAAATGCCCGCATGCGTGAACGCCTGGAACGTCAGGGTAATCCACAACCACGCGGCGCACGCAGTGACGTTTCGATCCAAGATATTGATGAGTTGCTGGCCTTGATGGATGAGTATCGCGATCCGCAGATGATTGCCAGTCTGTTAGTGGCGTATGGCTATGCCAGTACGTACCAGCGTGATGAAACCTTTGCGTCTGTGAGTGACACTGACGAGCCGGGAGATCAGATCGATGATAGCAACGAGGTATCGGAACAGGAATAGTCACATTTGTACGTCTATGGAGACATCAGTATGAAGCCTGTGTTCAGTCTGTCAATTGCTGCTCGTGCGGTCTTGAACCTCCACTCGTTGAATAACGAAGGTGGTGAGGGGAATCAGATTCAAACGCGGATGGTCAACGTCTTTGCTGATGGTCGTCTGCACAGCGTTAATGCGATCAGCGGTGATATGTTCAAGCATATTCAGTCCGAGCACCTGCATCGGTTGGCAGTGCAGGCCGGATTACCTCTCTCAACCGGTGCGCGGCTGTTTAATGCTAACCGCATTAACTACGATCTCGATATCGACAAGGCGTTTCTCGACCAACTGAAGAAGGCCAAGAGTAATGCGGCCGAGCTTGACCTCATTCTGCAGCGCTGTGCGGTAACCGATATGGCGGGAGCGTTGATTACCGCCGAGAACCGCTCGTTGCCGCGCAAAAGTGTGGTTGAGTTTGGTTGGGTGGTAGGTGTTCCAGGGAGCGTCAAGACCGACTCATACTTCCACGTTAAATTTGAGAGCGAGCGTGGCGGTGGTAGCGCTGGCGTTGATGAGTCGGGTTCGATTACCGGAAAACAGACTCCCTTTCATCGTCCGACATCATCGGGTGTCTATGCAATTGTGGTACAAGTTGAGGCTGCACGGGTTGGCTTCAACGATATTTCGCAACGCTACGCCATTGATGCCGAACAGCGGCAGAGGCGTTTACGCGCCTTGCTTGAGAGTGTGCTCTACACCTTCATCGAGCCTGCCGGTGCGATGCGGACGGCGCAAAATCCGCACATTCTTGACGTCAGTGGTGTGATCTCGGTCAGCTCGAACGTTATTCCGGCGCCCTGCATCTCGCCACTGAAAGATGATTTTGTTGCCGATGTTCAACGTGTTGCTAAGAGCCTGAACGAACTCCATCCAGGGGCAATTGAGCTGTTTTCATTCGCTTCGCTCGGTGAATTCGCCGAACAGATGAGTCGCCTTATTCAGGAAGCTGAACCGTTTACTCTGCCAGTGGTGCAGGGAGAGTAGCTATGTGGTTGATTGCCGAATACGAAGCCGTCTCGCTCTTCTCGTTGCGACCCAGTTTTACGACTGCGTCTGGTGGGAAGACCCTGCTGGTACCAACACCGTTTGCGATAAAGGTGGCCATCTTTGATGCGTTGTGTCGACTTCAACCGTTGAACAAGGCTCAAAGCTACTGGCCGGATATTGCCCGTCTGGAAGTAGCGTTACGACCGGCAGCGCATGCAATCGTCTCGAATGTTTTTCAGCGTGTTCTCCGTCCCAGCCGTAGTGAAGCAAAACCCGGCGATTCCGATTTTGAAGGCTTTTTTCAACGGACAATCGGGTATCGCGAGTATGTCCATCTGATTGGCGCCTTTGCAATTGGGTTAGGCTGGGAAGGTACGGTGCAACGTGATTGGTTATCTACCGCGTTGATCAATATCACCTATCTTGGCAAACGG
>JAGHYT010000238.1:0-3304 GCA_017743535.1 Chloroflexus sp. | reverse complement strand
TTTATCTCGAGCAGCCATTTGCCACCGATTACCGCATCCTGGCCGATTACGCCTATCTGCTCGAGATGGTACTCCGGCGCCGTGTTCGGTATCACCACCTCGCGCAGGAAGTAGCAATCTTTGACGGTGACGGCATCAGTAGTCGCCCTTCACCACGCCGTGAAGCCGAGCGTGCGCGCGCACTGGCGACGGTGTATACGCCGTGGGAATTGCGTCTCTATGCGAGCATCTTTGGAGGGATGCGATGGCTCAACCGCACGCTTATTTACCCAATGATCCCGCTCCTGCCCGAGCGATGGCGCGCTCGTCTCAGCGGACTATAGCACGACCGTATCGGGTCGTTCATATCTCAACCGTCCATCCGCCGTTTGATCAACGCATCTTCTACCGCGAATGTGTCAGTCTGGCGGCATCTGGTTACGAGACACATTTGCTCACACCGTTACCGGTAGTTGAACTTGAGCGGCAGGCGGTCCATCTGCATAGCGTAGGTGTGGTGGGTGAACAGCAGTTGGGATTAGGATTGAAGCGGCGCTGGCAACGCATACAGCGGGCAGCAATCCTTGCTCGTCAGTTACGGGCCGATCTCTATCACCTGCACGATCCCGAACTGATTCCACTTGGACTATGGCTGAAGGCAACGACACGGCAGCGGGTCATATTCGATTGCCACGAAAATAATACCGCTTATCTTCGCCAAAAGCACTATCTCAACCCGCTGTTGCGGCGCGGGCTAGAGCTTGGCATGGCAACACTTGAGCACCTAGCTGCACGGACATTTGATGCGATTATCACCGCAGACCAAGGAGTTGCCGATCTCTACCTGCGTCAATTTCGCGCCCGCCGAGTGGTGGTCGTGCACAATTTTCCGCAACTCGATCTGTTCCTGAATCAGCCACCACCAGCAGATGACGCACCGTTTGATTTGGTCTACCATGGAACAATTCCGCGTTACCATCTTGAAACAACCTTTGCCATCGCTGAAGCATTACAACGCCGGGGACGGCGGGCACGATGGCTTTTTTTTGGGAAATGTCCCGAAATAGGCTGGGCGCAAGCCGAGCTGGTACGGCGTGGCCTTCAGGACAATATCGTGATTGACCCTCACCCCATACCACACGAGCAAGTGGCAGTTCGCGTGCGTCAGGGGCAGATTGGATTTATTCCACTACCCGATCTACCCAAGTTCCAGCACAACATTCCGACAAAGCTGTTTGAATTCATGGCATTGGGGATGCCGGTCGTGTTAAGTGATCTCCCGCCGAGTCGACCATTTGTAGGCGATGGTCGGTGTGCATTGATGGTACCGGCCAATGATCACGAGGCGTATGCCGACGCTATCATTCGCCTACTTGATAACCCGGAGTTGCGACGCACTATGGGCGCTGAAGGACGCGCACGGGTGATTAACCAGTTTAACTGGCAACGCGAGTCACAACATTTGTTAGCGTTATACGCAGAACTCCTATGAAGCACAATGGTACGACCCACCAACTGATCATTACGGCAGACGATTACGGAATGTGCCCTGAAGTGAATCGGGCCATCGAAGAATGTCTTGCCGCAGGCGCCCTACGGGCAACCTGCGTGATGACCAATATGTCGGCTTACACCGACCTGATACGCCTACGGCATGACTTTCCCCAGGTCTCAATTGGCATCCACTGGACATTGACGCTAGGTATGCCGGCTGCACCTCCATCGCACGTCGCCGATCTCGTTGCACCCAATGGTCAGTTCTGGTCAGCACCAGAATTTCGGCGGCGCTGGCTGACTCGCCACATTTCGCCTGATCACATACGGCTTGAATTACAGACCCAGTACGAACGGTTTGTGGCTTTGGCCGGTCAACCCGCCTTCTGGAATACGCATCAGAACGTGCACGTACTACCCGGTCTGTTTGAGCTGATCGTCGATCTGGCCCGACAGCTCGGTATCGCAGCAATGCGCTCACATCGTCGGGTCACAGCGCCGCGTCGCGGCTCGGCGTTGCAATACTACCTGCGCAATCCCCTGTACTGGCTTAAGGGGCAGGTGATTGCCCACTGGGCCACAACCGCAGCCAGGAAGGGGATGCGAATGCCGGCTGGCGTGGTCAGCACTCCGGGGTATGGGCCGGGAAAAGCGGCTGTCGAACAAATCGTGCAGCGGGTGCCCTGGCCGAAGAACGCCCCGGCCGAACTGGTGATCCATCCGGCAACGGGTGTCGTTACCGATCTCTTCGGTAGCCTGACCGAATCGCGTTTACGTGAGTATGAAGTCTTTCGCGATCCAGCATTGGTCAGCCGTCTAACAGCGATAGGGGTTCAGCCTGTCGGTTTTGAGGTGTTGTGATGCGTCTCTTGGCCTTCCCCTCGCAACAGCAAATCTACGATCGCTCACCACACTGGTTGCAGCGGATTCTGGTGAACGCCGAGGCAGTACGGCGTGAGTGGTTCCGTCGCCACGGCGATTATCGACGGTTGGTAGCTACTCACGATCCATCTTGGTACTATCGCTCGCGAGACGAACAAGAGACCTGGCAACTGACACAGTTGAACCGCTTGCTAACGGCAGTGCGTAGGCGAGTACCATTTTATCGTGACATCCTGCCCGATCAACCGCTAACCAGCCTGGCCGACTTGTCGAACATCCCGATGTTGCACAAAGAGCAGATCCGGCAAAATCCGCTTGCCCTGATTGCCGAAGACCTCGACCGCCGCACGCTCTGGCCGCGTAAAACCAGTGGTTCAACCGGCACCCCTTTGACCTTCTACCTCGACCGTGAGGCAACGCGCAATCATCAGGCGCCGGCCGATGCCATGCTAGCTGCATTAGGATGCCAGTTTGGTCTCCCACGAGCCCGCTTTTCTGGAGCGTATGTAACTCCCTATACTCGTTCTCAACCACCGTTTTGGATCTGGATCGATCTCTACCGCCAGTTGCAATGCTCGGCTTATCATCTGGCCCCAGAGTTTTACCCACATTACATACAGGCCTTACGTGAGAGCAGGGTGATCTACGGTACCGGATATCCAACGGCATGGCATTTGCTGGCGACGTACCTGCGAGAGAGTGGAGATCGGCCTCCAACGTTGCGAGCAATTATTACTGACAGCGAGGGAATCAGCATCGAACAACAGATGGTGGTTGAACGGGCGTTTGGCTGTCCGGTTGTGCAAACCTACGGTACCGGTGAAGTTGGTCAAATTGCCTGGCAGTGTGAACACCGCCGGTATCACGTTCTAAGCCGGGCTGCTATCGTTGAAATCGTCGATGACGATGGTCGTCCGGTTGCACCAGGTGCAACCGGTCAGATCGTCGT
>JAGHYT010000050.1:0-27364 GCA_017743535.1 Chloroflexus sp. | reverse complement strand
GTAGAAGGGTAGGCAACTAGAAAAACGTTCAGCACCCTTACAACAAGTGCGCTAGCATTCACTATAACCGCAGGCATGGCATTTCCGACATCCTTCTTCGTTGAACATCGCTGCATTCTGACATTCGGGACAGATCTCAGCAGCCTCTAACGAAGCGTGATGTGGGTCAGTGTGCAGAGAGGCAACCGCCTGCGATGGCGCTGGCTCGCTTACCCGAACCTTATCCTCTTGCTCGGCTTCACCGTTACCGGTATCGTAGCCATATCCGTTGCCGTTTCCATTCCCGTTCCCATTCTTCACATAGTGATCAAGCAATACCTTCCCGATAGCATCGGGAACCGAACGGACCCGATCAGGACCGAATCCTGCCGAACGTGAACCACCGATACCGCGAAGCTGCTCAGCAATGAGCTTCACCGGTACACCACAGCGTAACGCCAGGGAGATCAGCCGCCCGATAGCCTCGGTGAACGCAGTAACATCGCTGCCGGCGCGCCCGATGATCGCAAACACTTCAAACGGCTTCCCGTCTAACTCGGTAACAAACAGACGAAGCTTGCCAAGCGGCGTAACGACCGGATATGAGTGACTAGGAAGACCCTCTGCCGGTACCGGTCGCGGTGTAATCTCTGCCGGTAGTGGTGCAGGCGCCTGTACCGTGCCGGTGCTTTTGGCGGTCGAACCGGTCGAGAGAACCTGGTTCGCTCGTGACCCATCACGATAGACGGTAATCCCTTTACATCCAAGCCGGAACGCCAGCTCGTAGGCTTCGCGCACCTGATCGGGGGTCGCTTCGTGGGGGAAGTTGATCGTCTTCGAGATCGCACTATCGGTATACTCCTGGAAGGCAGCCTGCATCCGCACATGCCATTCCGGTGCAATATCGTGGGCAGTGACCCACACCCGCTGCACATGGGCCGGGACTTCAGGGTGATGAATGTGGCCGGTATCGGCAATCCGCTCCATCAGTTCCGGGCTGTACCAGCCCTCACGTTTCGCCTGAGCGACAAAATCTTGATTGATATCGAGCATCCGGGTATCGGCCTGATACCGCCAAAAGGCGATGGCAAAGAGTGGCTCGATCCCAGACGAGCACCCTGCAATGATACTGATCGTCCCGGTCGGGGCAACGGTGGTCACATTACAATTCCGCAGCAGTCGTTGCGGACGAATCCGCGAGCCATCAGGACGGCGGGCACAGGTCGCATCAGGACCCCAGATGCTATACTCCCATTCCGGGAACGGGCCACGCTCACGGGCCAACTGCTCGGAAGCGACCTTGCTCTCTTCGTCGATGAAGTGCATCACCTTCCGCGCCAGATCGATTGCTTCGTGCGAATTGTACGGAATCTCCAACCGCACTAGCATATCGGCCCATCCCATCACCCCGAGCCCGATACGCCGGATGCGCTGGCTCAGTTGGGTGATCTGTTCGAGCGGATAGTGGTTGGCATCGATCACATTATCGAGAAAGCGCGTGCTTTCGTGAACTACCTCACGCAGATGATTCCAATCAATCGTTCGTTCTGGAGTGACAAATTTGCCCAGATTGATCGAGCCAAGATTACAGACATCATACGCCAGGAGTGGCTGTTCCCCACAAGGATTGGTGGCCTCGTACTCGCCGAGGTGCGGAACCGGGTTGTACTCGTTGGCCCGGTCGATGAAGAACAGACCGGGTTCGCCGGTAGCATGGGCACACTGAACGATGAGATCGAAGACCATCCGGGCACGCAGGCGTGTTGGCTGACCGGGCGGAACCAGCACCTCACCGGTCAGGGGATGTTTCAGGCCATCGCGTGACGCAATATGCACCGTACCGGTGCGAGGATTGATGAGATCATACGTTTCATCGCGCTCAACAGCGCGCATAAACGCATCGGTAACGGCAACAGAAATGTTGAAATTCGTGATTTTTGTGGTATCGAGTTTGCAGGTAATGAACTCAAGAATATCGGGATGATCGCAGCGCAAGATCCCCATATTCGCGCCACGGCGGGTTCCACCTTGTTTGATGGCCTCGGTCGAGTGGTTGTAGACATCCATAAAACTGACCGGACCACTGGCAACGCCCATTGTACTGCGCACCACATCATTGCGCGGACGCAGGCGCGAGAAGCTAAAGCCCGTGCCACCGCCGCTCTGATGGATCAGAGCCTGATGCTTCAGAGTCTCGTAAATGCTGGTCAGATTGTCGTCAATTGGCAACACGAAGCATGCACTGAGCTGACCCAGTGGCCGCCCGGCATTCATCAGAGTTGGGCTGTTGGGTTCAAAATAGCCCTGGGTCATCAGATGGTAAAATCGCTCGGCTCGCTCTTCAACCTGTTCTGATGATGCACCGTAGCGAGCATCAACGGCAGCGATCGTCTCGGCTACCCGCCAGAACATCGCTTCCGGCGTTTCAATCACGTCGCCATGCTCGTTCTTGAGTAGATAGCGCTTCTGAAGGACGGTTCGGGCAATGTCGGTCAGATTGGCAGGGGCAAGCTCGTGTTTCATCATGGATTGAAAGCTCCTCGTGCTACATGGACGGTTGATGCGCTAAGAGTGTTGTAAATAATTTTTAACCGACAAGGTTCACGACGACAAGGCGCAGGAAAGAAAAACTACTATATTTAGTGCCTACGACGATTGATAGAGCGCATATTTTGAACTCCCTCGCGCTCGGCTAGTGTAGCACAGTAACTGACATCGTGTCAAGTGGAAGAAAAATGGTTTACAATAACAAAACCACCAAGCCGAGATATGTCCGTTGTAGGTGGCACACCAGTGCGTCAGACTATGCGTTCGGCGCGACGAAGACAAGCCACCCGCCTTTCCAAGCGCGTTCAACACGAGTCGGTGCTCGCCGCAATCACTGTTTATGGTCTAAGAGCCTATCCGGATCATCGTCTCACGGTACGGCAGATGAAACCTGATAGATGTACGGGCGCAGCGGCGCTGCGCCCCAACCGTTCTTCTTCCACGACAGGGTATTCCGGATAGGCACTACGTCGCAATTTGATCAAAGCCATCACATTTTGCTATGATGTGTTGGCTGGTCAAACTGTGATATGCGCACTGAACAAAGGATGTTATGGAAACCACACAACTCTCATTTCTGAAACGACTACTCGCTACCCCCGGCCCATCGGGCGATGAAGACCGGGCTGCACGAGTCTGGCGCAGTGAAGCACGAACATTTGCCGATCAGGTGTACAGTGATGTACTGGGAAACAGCTTTGCCGTGCTGGAAGGTAGTGGCCCACGGATTCTGCTGGCAGGTCATATCGATGAGATCGGGATCATGATCAGTCACATCGACGATCAGGGCTTTCTCTTCTTCAGCCCGATTGGCGGATGGGACCCCCAGGTACTGGTTGGTCAACGAGTGCGCTTATTGGGTCGGCACGGCGAAGTTATTGGGGTCATTGGCAAGAAGCCAATCCATCTGTTACAAGCCGATGAACGTCAGCAGGCTACAAAGATTGAACAGATGTGGATCGATATCGGTGTATCGAGCAAGAGTGAAGCGAGTGAATTGGTACAGGTTGGCGACGTAGGGGTCATCGATGCTCCGGTGTATGAGTTGCCGGGCGGTCGGATTGTGAGTCGCTCGATAGATAACCGGATCGGTGCCTTTACAGTGCTTGAGGCTCTGCGCTCGTTAAGCCAAAACCGGCCCAACGCCTGCATAGCCGCTGTTGCCACAACCCAGGAAGAGATTACCTTTGGCGGCGCTACCACCGCAGCCTTCAGCTTCGATCCCCAAGTAGCGATTGTGGTTGATGTAACCTTCGCAACGGATCATCCGAATGCCGATCAACGACAGTGGAATACCGTAAAACTGGGTGGCGGCCCGGTGTTATCGCGCGGTTCGGCAAACAGCGGTCGGGTATTTCGCCGTCTGGTCGATCTGGCTGAACGTGAATCGATCCCGTACAGTGTGCAGATTTCACCACGCCATACCGGTACTGATGCCGATGCTATTCATCATGTGCGTAGTGGGATTGCAAGTGCGGTGATCTCCATTCCAAACCGCTATATGCACTCACCCAACGAGATGATCGCTCTCAGCGATGTTGAACACGCCATTCGCCTGATTACAGCTTTTGCACATTCAGTATCCAGCGTGAACGAATTTATTCCATCCGATGAATAAAAATTATAACGCACATCTTTATTTGCCTATCACCCTGTGGTACAATACGGGCTGCCGCGCCACCGTTGTCGCGGACGGCCAATGGGGGCCGTTTTTTACTCATTGTTGAGGAGAAGAATGTCATGGTCATGACAGATGTAGAACGATCTGCTGCTGCACCTTTTGAGAGCGCCGATTTGTTGAGCATCGTGCAACAGCACTTTGATCAGGCGGCTGATCTGCTTGATCTTCCGGCAAGTCTGCGTGGTATCCTACGCATTCCACAACGTGAGCTGACGGTAAACTTTCCGGTGAAGCGTGACGACGGACGCATTGAAGTCTTTCAGGGCTTTCGTGTTCAGCACAATCTGGCTCGCGGTCCAACGAAGGGTGGTATTCGCTACCATCCGTCAGTTACCCTCGATGAAACCCGTGCCCTTGCTATGCTGATGACCTGGAAGTGTGCGTTAGCCGGCTTGCCTTACGGCGGCGCGAAGGGGGCAGTTATCGTTGACCCCAAACAGCTTTCGCCAGGCGAAATTGAGCGCCTGACCCGCCGTTTTGCAACTGAGATCAGTGTCGTTATCGGCCCCGAACGCGATATTCCTGCCCCTGACGTGGGAACCAATCCGCAGGTGATGGCCTGGATTATGGATACCATTTCGATGCATCAGGGCCATACCGTTCCGGCGGTTGTCACCGGCAAGCCAATCAATATCGGCGGGTCTGAAGGTCGACGCGAAGCTACCGGTCGAGGGTTGACATATGTGTTGACGGCGGCAGCCCATCATCTGGGGCTGAATATTTCGGATATGCGGCTGGCAATTCAGGGTTGTGGCAATGTTGGCTCGACCGTTGCCCGCGAAGCAGTAGCGTTGGGGATGAAGGTTGTAGCCCTGAGTGACAGTCGCGGCGGAGTCTACAATCCTCACGGCCTTGATGTTGAAGCAGTGTTGGCGCATAAAGCGTACACGGGGAGTGTTGTTGGCGCCGTGAACGCCGATACCCTGACCAACGAAGAATTGCTGGAAGTGGAATGCGAGGTCCTGGTTCCGGCAGCGTTGAGTGGGGTTATTACTGCTCATAATGCCTGGCGAATCAAGGCACATATCATCGCTGAAGCTGCGAATGGGCCTACAACCAGGGCTGCCGATGCGATTCTGTATGATCGTGGGTGCGTCGTGATCCCAGATATTCTCGCCAATGCCGGTGGAGTCACGGTCAGCTATTTTGAGTGGGTGCAGGGTCTACAAGAATTCTTTTGGAGCGAACGTGAAGTGAACGCGCAATTGCGTCGGGTTATGACAAATGCGTTGCAACAGGTTCTGCGCGTATCGGCTGAACGCCAGGTCGATCTACGCACGGCATCGTATATGCTGGCGGTGCAGCGGGTTGCCGATGCTGTAACGACGCGCGGTATTTATCCGTAAAGTGATGAGCTATGGACGATCTTGATACGATAATAAACGATCTCGTTCCCCACCGCACAAATGGCCGACGTTTCTTGTCAGGTTTGTTGCTAGGACTGGCCGGCGGTGCGGGTGCTGCTGCGCTCCTCCTCCCCCGCAGTGGTCCGGAGTTGCGGAGGTTGCTACGTGAGCGGGGAATGGTGCTCCGTGGTCTCATTCGGCAGGTACTGACCGGTGAGCATCATCTGTAGCCAGTTTCGATCTTGCTGATGTTCGGTCGTGTTTGATTCCGCCGGTGAATACCGTGCGCACGTTCACTGCGATCTGTGGCCTGCGCTGCTTGCCTGCAAGCGCAGGCCATCGACTCGCTTTCGGTGAGTAGTCGATGACCGCTAGCGCACGCCGTGGCGGAAGACGCCCGTTACCTTTCCCGCAGCTCTCTTTTTTTGCCCACAGGAAGCGGAAAACGACGGTTAAAACAGTAGTGTGAATCTCTGCCTCTCCGACGTATCCCTATTTCCTCCCTGGCTGATGGATGGGAAACGTTGCTGACTTCATGCTCGTTGGGCAAGCGATGAGTTTTTGCAAAAATCCAACATTCTATCAACGTTCCGTAATCATCTGTGAGTGGTATACTGTGCACAGAATAGAGTTTCATTCTTGCATACAAGGAGGCGTCTATGCCATTCTTCTTCGATCCAACCTACTTGCTGTTTGCGGTGCCGGCGATGCTTTTCGCCCTCTGGGCCCAATTTCAGGTTCAGTCAGCATTTAATAAATGGTCACAGGTCGCCAACATGCGGCGGCTGAACGGGTTCGATGTTGCCCGGATACTGATGCGCAACGAGGGCCTTGATCACGTTGGCGTAGAGACCATTCCCGGCATGTTAACCGACCACTACGATCCTGCGAGCAAGGTGATCCGGCTTTCGGAAGGGTCGTTACAGCCTTCAGTCGCCGCGATGGCTATTGTTGCGCACGAGCTTGGTCACGCCGCACAAGACAAAGAGGGCTACGCATGGCTGCGCGTGCGTTCGGGTATCGTTGGTTTTGCCAACATCGGTTCGCAACTCGGTACCTGGCTCTTCTTCATTGGGATGCTGCTAGGCGCAGCCGGTGGCCGTGGTTTCGGCTTTCAACTGGCAGTGGTCGGTGTGATACTATTTAGCGCGGCAGTTGCCTTTACCCTGGTCACGCTGCCAGTTGAGTTTAACGCCAGTGCCCGTGCACGCGAGATGCTGCAACGAGCCGGTCTTGTGACGGTGCAAGAGGCTGAAGGTGTTAATGCGGTGCTTAATGCCGCAGCGTTGACGTATGTAGCCGCAGCAGCGCAGGCGATTGCGCAATTGCTCTACTTTGTGACCATTTTGATGCGACGGAGGGATTAATTCCATGACCGAAGAAGAGTTGCGGCGAAAGTTGGTCCACGGCTTGCTCAGCCTGGTGCTCAGCCTGGCAGCAGCCTGGCTGGCGACATACCTGACGAACAAGCTTCTTGGTGAGCCACCGAAGTCAGAGTCGCAAACCGTGTAATTCTACGACGGTGCACGGTGGAGTATCTGGCAGATTCACCGGCAACGGAACACATGTCTCCTTGCCGGTTTCCTTCGTTTTTAATGACCTGAAAAGGTGTTCCACCGCTGACGTTCGGTGCGCATATTTCTTCTGAAACATGCTCTCTACAACGTAGAGGACGGCTGATAGACCTCACTTCTTGTCAATTTCCTTTCCGCCTATGATGGGGGAAGGATACGCAGCATATCTCAGGCTTATTCAGGATGGTGCTATGAACACATCTTCGATCATCATTGGCATTGCCGGTGGCAGCGCCAGTGGCAAGACGAGTGTTGCCCAAGCGATCTTGCAGCGGGTCGGCGCTGACCGTATTGCCCATATCGACCACGACCGCTACTACAAGGACCTGAGCCATTTACCGCTCGAAGAACGGGCCAAATTTAACTTCGATCATCCCGACGCACTCGACAACGATTTGTTGGTCGCGCATCTCGATGCGCTCTGTGCCGGACAACCGGTTGATCTGCCAACCTACGACTATACAACCTATGTTCGCTTACCGCAGACCGAACGGCTCGAACCGCGACCGGTTATTCTAGTAGAAGGGATTTTGATCTTCTATGAGCCGGTATTGCGACGACGCATGCAGATTAAGTTGTTTGTTGACACCGATGCCGATCTGCGTTTTATCAGACGGCTGCGGCGCGACATTGCTGAACGTGGGCGTTCGGTTGATTCAGTGATCGAACAATATCTGAACACCGTGCGTCCAATGCACCTCGAATTCGTTGAACCGACAAAGCGATACGCCGATGTCATTTTCCCTGGGGGTGGACGTAATCCGATCGCAATTGATATGGTCGTTGCGCGGATTGAAGCAGCACTCCAGGCGATGGCTTGACGTGATACACAACTGAGAGCAAACTACTAGTAGAGAGGTAGTTGTGCTCAACATAGTACCTCACCTGCTGTTAGCCAGTACGGCAGGTTCGACGCCCGGCCAACGCTGAATTGAAAGGGAAGGATGGCTATTTTCGCCGTCGTCCTGGTAACAGTCGCCTGGATCAATGGACTATGGAGGTCACTGCCCTGGCGAATATCGATGAATTACCGCTCAGTTGGACACGTACCCATCTGACCAGACCACGCTGGCAGGCGATCAAACTGCCGCTTTCAGGGCTGACCTGGCTGGCATACGCTACGCTTCCCGCAACCTTCACGCTAACGCACCTGCAACGTGAATACTTTGCCAACTCGGGTCTCCTCTTGCGCGGCTGCCCCTCTAGTGTAGCCAGTACGTTAGCTGCAGCAGGTTGGGAAACGATTCGGGTGGGGATTGAAGGGATTATTGATCTAACGAGTGACAGTCTCTCCCGTCGTTCGATCCGCAAAATGACACGGGCTGCACTCCGTTTTGGCAGCGTGATCGAAGTACCATGGAATCCCGCCGCAGTTGCTCGCCTACGCTGGCTGGCGCGGGAAGCACGTTACGGAGCGCGTCCACAACTGCGTTACCTTTTTCGCACTGTCTTTGAACCAGAAACCCGGCTGTTTGTATTTGTTGACACAGCCGATGAATGGCAGGGGGCACTCCTGCTGACGCAACCGACCCCGACAACTGCCGTTACCGAATTGATGTTGCGGCGAGTCACTGCTCCCTCTGGGATTATGGAAGCACTCTTTACCACCGCCGGGCAGCACCTTTACGCTGAAGGATGTCGGACATTCAGCCTCAATGAAGTACCTTTTTACCATCTTGAACAAGATTTACGTCCACTCGAACGGCTGGTCACACTGGTAGGACGCCAGATGACAGCGGTGTACAACGCTCATGGCCTCTACCGCTTCAAAGCCAAATTCGCCGACTTCTGGCGCCCTGTCTATCTCTGTGCGCGACCACGGCTCTCAATTCGCGCCCTTGTCGATCTCTTCACGGTATCTGGGTGTCTGGAACTGGCGGCCAGTGGTCTGTATCACCGACGGGCAGCGTAGGCAGACCAGACTGCCGACGTTGGAGCAGAAGCTGTTCGTATTCGTGCAATCGCTGTAACTGTCGTCGGTTGGGGCGGATAATGGGGCGTGCGAGGTGCAGCCTGGTCAACGCAGCACGAGAGCCGATACCGTAACGAGCCATGAGGTACGCCGCCGTCATCAGTGGTGCTCGTCCAACCCCGGCATGGCAATGGACGAAGACCGGTAACCTATCACTAATAGCCTGCGCGATAAAGTGCACGCCTTCGTCGAGTTGGTTCAGTGTTGGCGGATGGAAATCGGGCACCAACAGCCGTAAACTGCGCATGGGGAATGGTTCGACAAACGGATCGGCACGCTCGGCCTGGAGCGAGAGCACAGCCCGCACACCTAACTGATGGATCGCCGGCCACTGCCGGGCACTGAACTGACCGCCAACAAAGAGCATTGGGGTGACAGGCGAGATGTTAAGCCCGAAGAATCGTTGCCATTGAGTAGAAACGTAGTGCCGCAGTCGTCTCATCATAGGATTTCTCTGGTACAATACGACATTAGACTCTACAGGTATGGTAACACAGCTATGTGGCCATTTCGCAAACCGGTCGACCTCAACGCGACTACTACCCGTTCCAGCCAACCTGCCGATGTCACGGCAGTGAGTCATTTGTTTCGTGCTGCCGGTCGTCGCTTTCTGGCTACAAATGGCAGCGAACTGTACACCGCTGTCGAGGAAGGGCGGGCGACAGTACTACAATTTGGCGCTGACATCCTGGCAGTGGCTGTCTTGGGGAAGCCGTTCAATCACGTAACGTGGTTACGCGCTCTGGCCATCAACGAGCGAGTGCATCCTAAAGATGCCCTCAAACAGTTAGCGTCAGCACTCGACAACCTGGCTCGCGATCACGCGGTCACACATATCTACTATGCGGGTGATGAACAGTCCGATCAGTGGCTTCGTCCGCTCCTTACAGCGGCTGGCTACTATCATCAGACCGATGTCGTTGTTTATGAAAAGCGTGGCTGGGAAATACCGGCCAACGGTAATCCTGATGTGCAAGTTCGCCCTGCCCGTGCCGTTGATTTAGCTGAAGTGTTGCGACTCGATACGCGCTGTTTTGAACCACAATGGGTCAAAGACGAAGGTATCCTCGCGCCAGCAATTGCCGATGGTTCATTCTTTGTGATGGCTGAACTTAACGGACAGGTCGTAGGGTACAGTTACGCAACCAGCCATTTTGGCGGCAGGCTTGTGCATCTAGTGCGAATCGCCGTTGATCCAGAACAACGAGGACGTGGCATTGGTGTGCGGTTGCTGGCCGAGTTCGTAACCTATGCGGCAGAAACTGGCGCCGAGTTGCTCACTCTGAATACACAGGCGTACAACCATCATGCCCAGCGACTCTACCGCTGGTTCGGCTTTGTGCCGACCGGCGAGCGTCAGCCGGTGCTGTGTCGCTGGTTGTAGAGAGGGTGAACCGTGCCACCAAAAGTTGATCCGCGTGATTGGGAACGGCTGTTCAGCGGTCGCCGACGTCGCCGTGGGCCATTACGCACGCTCGTTACCGCGCTGGTTGGCGGCCTCTTGATCCTTGGCCTGATAAGTGCTGCCCCGTTTATCCTGCGTCAAATTGAAATCAGTCGTGAGGTTATGCGACCAACCCAGATCGCACTACAGACGCGCGAAGCGCGAGCGACAGCTCAGCGAACAGCTACCCAACAGTCCACACTGACACCGACCCCAATACCTTCCCCGACTGCAACGCCGCCGCCAATTATTGGTCGCGCACGGGTCATCAATGGCGGCAATATCCGCAGTGAACCACGCATCGCAGCAGAGACAGTCATCGGACAGGTCTGCGTTGGCGATCAGGTCGAGTTATTAGCCGAAGAGACGCTCGCCGGCAACAATCGCTGGTACCTGCTGCGCGTCGTTGCTACCGCAGACGATTGCGTGCCGCAACGGGTGAGGGCAGGTACAGAGGGATGGGTGAGTGCCACGCTGCTAAGCCGGCCAGAGCCTTGACTCTGCCCCAAGATGATGTCCAGAGACAGACATATCGCTGTCAGCATAACCGACCGTGGAGAGGCACAAGGTCCGTTCAGGGGGCGTAACATCTGTTTCCGATCCAACCAGACACGTGCGTCCACACTTGGTATAAGCAACGACCGCCTACCGCATTGCCACAACCTGGTTGTACACAGCCAGGGTCGCCTGGGCCGTTGCGCGCCACGAAAAGAGGGTCGCTCGCTGTTGACCACGCTGACGGAGAAACTGGTGTAGGGCAGGTGAACGCAGGACGCGCAAGATACCATCGGCAATTTCATGCATACTGTGCGGATCAACCGTGAGCGCCGCTTCGCCAACCACTTCTGGCAGACTGCCCGCATAGGCACAAACAACCGGTACACCACACGCCATTGCCTCAAGCGGTGGTAAGCCAAAACCCTCGTATGATGAAGGAAAGACAAAGAGCAGGGCGCCGCTGTAAAGTGCCGGTAGATCGTCATCACTCACATGAGAGAGCACTTTGACCCGCTCCTGCAAGCCGTACCCGGCAGCCATCACGGTCGGCAACGGGTAACGCGGATCGAACTTGCCGGCAACCACCAGGATAGTATCAGACAGTGAGGATGGCAATTCAGGCAACACGCGCTGCCAGGCCCGTAACAGACGGTCGATATTTTTGTGTGGCTTATTTGAGCCAACGAACAACACATAATGGCGCGGGACACCGTACCGCCGACGCATATCGGTAATCACATCAGGCGGCTGCGGGGCAAAGGCAGGAGCGGCAGCCAGCGGGGTAACAGCAATCCGCTCACGGGGGATACGCAAATGGAAGGCCAGATCATCTCGTGAGACCGACGAGATCGTAATCAATTGACGAGCACTCCGAGCAGCAAGACGCAACGCCAACCGGTAAAAACGTCGTCCGTTCGGACTAAGTGTCTGCGGATAGCGTAACGGTAACACATCGTAAATCGTCACCACTGAGAGGCAGGGAAGCAGGTACGGTTTGACAATGTAGGGCGAATGGAGGAGATCAAGGCGTAACCGGCTGGCAAGGAGCGGTAGTTCAAATTGTTGCGTCAACGCGAAAGGTGCACTGCGCACCGGAATAAACTCAACATGCGTATCGGTTAACGTTGGTAGTGTTTGCCCGGTATTAGTAAATACAAACAGCCGATGCTGACCGGTGAGACGGCTCAGTTCGGGTAAGAGTGATGTTATATAGCGACCAATACCGGGAAAATGGTCGCCAGCATAACGAGCATCGAAACCGATACGAAGCGATTGCATTGCGTTTCCATTATACCCGGATTGGCGCATTACGTATACCTGCTCAACCCAATTCTCATTTGACAAGTCCATCATTTAGGGAGTATTATTCTATTAGTTTATCTAACTAACTGTCTATGCCGATGGATGATCAAACGATCAGCAATGCCCAACGCTTAATCAAGCTGCTCGATTGCATGCGAGCGAAACAGCCACGTAGCCCACTCTTCGAGCAGCTCAGCGCGTGGGGCTTATCAATATCGCATTTACGACTGCTCAGTCTCCTCGCTCCTGATCGGGAAGTATCGATGCGCGAACTGGCAGAGGCGCTTAACGTCAAACCACCATCGCTAACGGCGTTAACCCGTCGATTGGTACAAAACGGTCTGGTCGAGCGGCGGCCACATCCTGCTGATAGTCGGATCATCCTTCTCTCACTGAGCAACCGTGGCCGACAACTACACCACGATCTCGAAACCGAGCGATTGGCCCGTATGACCAAACTGCTGGCCGGTTTAAGCCATGCCGAACAGCAGGTATTTCTCGATCTGCTTGAACGGGCCATGCAGACATAGCGGAAACGATGGGCATGAGAACAGTTAGCACGTTTCTGAACATTCACGTGCCGACGATTCGCTGGCAACGGCAGAGGAGACAGTGAGCACCGTTGGCTACCGACTGCGGCGGCCCGGTCAAACAACAGCCCAACGGGTTTGCCGCTCACCTCAGCACAGGGCCAGCAGATTTCACTTCCAGGTACGAGGAGTTTGTTTCAGACACGATGGTCGATCAACGTACTGACAACACACAGGAACAAAGAGTCACGTATGCAGGTTCAACAGGGAATGTCTCGCTCGCCAGGGCGTCGACCGACTTCTGGCGCCTTACTCCGCGCCATCCGCTACCTCGGTAACCAGCGGCGTACAGTGCTGGTTGCTTACGGTTCGCTGGTTGTAGCCACCCTGGCGCAACTGGCCGTACCACAGTTGGTTCAGAACATGATCGATGCCGTGACACGCAGTGTTGTTGCGACGCGCATCTTGACCGAGGTGCCGGCGGCGTTTCAGGCAGCAGCCGCAGCACGGCTTGGTTTAACCATTGAGGAGTTACAGCGTAATGCGGCTCATGCGGAAGAAATTGTGATCAATGCAGCATTGCTCATTCTCGTATTTGCCGTCATGCGCGGAATCTTTTCGTTTTTACAGTCGTTCATGGCTGAGCGAACCTCGCATGGTCTAGCCTTTGATCTGCGAAATGCAATTTTCAGCAAGATTCAGCGCATGTCGTTCAGTTTCTACGACCGTAATCAGACCGGGCAACTCATGGTTCGCGCAACCGATGATGTCGAGCGCGTGCGGACATTTGTGGCGCAGGGATTAGTACTGGCTGCCCAGTCGTTTCTCCTCTTAATCGGCGCGTTGATCGTGCTAGCCTTTACAAACTGGCAATTAACACTTGTTATTGTGCCATTATTACCGCTTGCTCTGGCAATCTTTTTTATTTTCGGTCGGATCAGCCAGCCTTTATTTTTGGAAGTACAGAATCGCCTTTCGCGTCTGAATACCATTTTGCAGGAAAATATTGCAGGTATGAAGGTTGTCAAGGCATTTGCCCGCGAATCTTACGAAGAGGAACGGTTTGATCGGGCAGCTACTGCGCTGATGGAGCAACAGATTCGGGTAAATCGCATTTTCGCCTTTCTGTTTCCGGTTATATTTCTGATAGCACAATTGGGACAGGTAGCGATCCTCTATTTCGGTGGTCAGCAAATCTTGAACGGTACGCTTGCGCTGGGTGAGTATCAAAAGTTCAGTCTCTACCTGGTATACGTCTTTTTCCCACTCGGTCAGCTCGGTTTCATTATTGCGCTGCTGGCTCAGGCTGGTGCCTCTGCCGAACGAATCTTTGAGGTGCTCGATGCCCGAAGTGAGATTGTCGAGCGACCAGACGCGATCACGTTGCCACCTATCCAGGGCCGAGTCGAATTTCGCAATGTCACCTTCCGCTATTTCAACAGCAGTGCCCCCGTCTTGCAGAACGTAAGTTTCGTTGTTGAGCCAGGACAAACCGTCGCCTTGCTGGGAGCAACCGGTAGTGGTAAAACCTCGATTATCAATCTCATTCCCCGCTTCTACGATGTAAGTGAGGGGGCGGTGTTGATCGATGGGTACGATGTCCGTGAGGTAACAATTGATAGTCTGCGGAGTCAGATCGGTATTGTGTTACAAGAGACCAATCTCTTTAGTGGTACGATCCGCGAGAATATTGCGTTTGGCCGCCCTGATGCCAGTGACGAAGAGATTATTGCTGCTGCAAAGGCTGCGGCAGCTCACGACTTCATCACGAGTTTTCCCGACGGTTATAACACACGGGTGGGTGAACGCGGAATGACACTCTCTGGCGGGCAAAAACAGCGGATCGCGATTGCCCGTGCATTATTGCTGAATCCACGACTGCTCATTCTCGATGACAGCACGAGCAACGTTGATGTTGCAACTGAAGCGTTGATCCAACGTGCTCTTGACCGTTTGATGCGGGGACGCACCAGTTTCGTCATTGCACAGCGGATCAGTACGGTGCGGAATGCCGATCTAATCCTCGTGCTCGATAAAGGACGGTTGGTTGCCAGCGGCACGCATGCCGAGTTGATGGAACAAAGCCCGATCTACGCCGAAATCTATACGTCGCAGTTAGTCGAAGATGCACCATTACCATCACCAAATGGCCAGACTGGAGAAGGAGCAACAACGCTATGATGGGAGGACTTGGTGGCCCCGGTCGAATGCTCAACACCGAGGTACAGAAGCCGAAGAATGTGCTGGCAACTATTGCACGCTTCTGGACCTACTTTTATCCATACTGGCCTGCCATCGTACTGACGTTGATCACCATTACAGCCAGTGCTCAGTTGCAGGTCACCGCACCGGAATTGATTGGACAGGCGGTTGATTGTTATCTCTTCCCACGGGCCGATGCCTGTTGGTATACCACTATTGACCCGGCAGCCACAAACGCTGACCGACTAGGTGGGTTGACCGGCCTGATCGGGTTGTTGCTGGTTGTATTTATCGGTGGTGCACTGTTGCAGGGTGTAGCCTTCTTCAGTATGAACTGGGTTGGTCAACGCGCTTTGCGTCAGATCCGTGAAGATGTATTTGCCCATATTCATCGTCTTTCACTCGGATATTTTGCCCGTAACGAAGCGGGTAATGTCATGAGCCGAATCACCAGCGATACCGATACGATTCAGCAAGCGCTCAGTTTCGCGCTGTTGAGTGTAGTCAATGGCATACTGCAAATTGGTCTCACCATCAATGCCATGGTGCAAAGCAATCTGCCGTATGCGCTCATCAGTCTGAGTGTCTTGCCATTGATGATCGTGGCGACCTTCTACTTTTCGACCCAGGCCCGTCGTGCGTTTCGAGCCAGCCGCCAACAGATGGGTAACGTCAATGCCGGTTTGCAAGAGAGTATAGCCGGTGCCCGCGAAGTGCAGGCCTTTAACCGTGAAGCCGAGAGTATTGCCCAGTTTGAACGGGCCAATGCTGCAAATCGTGACGCAAATATTCGAGCGGCGAGCTTTACCAGCGCCCTAAACCCGGTACTTGAAGCGCTCGGTTATGTCGCCATTGCGCTCGTGGTCGTTGTCGGTTCGATCAGTGTCCTGCGCAATGCCCCACTCTTCGGAACAGCGGTTATCTCGTTGGGCACAATTTTTGCCTTCATCCAGTATGTCCAGCGCTTCAATCAGCCGATTCAACAAATCGCCTCGTTGTGGACAAACGTACAGAATGCGATTGCCGGTGGCGAGCGGATCTTTGGTTTGCTTGATGTCAAGCCCGACCTGGTTGATGCGCCGCAGGCCTATCCGTTACCACCGATCAAAGGACGAGTGGTCTTTGACCGGGTATGGGCAGAATATAAGCCGGGTGAGCCGGTCCTGCGTGATGTGAGTTTCGTTGCTGAACCAGGTCAGACTATTGCCATCGTTGGGCCTACCGGTGCCGGTAAAACCACTCTGGTCAATCTGATCCCACGATTCTACGACGTAAGCGCCGGAGCGGTGACGATTGATGGTCACGATGTGCGTAACGTAACGAGTGCCAGCCTGCGTTCCCAGATCGGTATTGTGCTGCAAGACACCTTCTTGTTCGCCGATACGGTGATGAACAATATCCGCTATGGCCGACTCACAGCGACCGATGATGAAGTCATCGCAGCAGCCCAACTGGTTGGCGCCCACGAGTTTATCGAGCGTCTACCCGAGGGGTACCAAACCGTGCTTGGCGAACGGGGCACCGGTCTCAGTCAAGGACAGCGCCAGTTGATCGCAATTGCCCGTGCTGCGCTGGCCAACCCTCGTATTCTGATCCTCGATGAAGCTACCAGCAGTGTTGACACCCGAACGGAACGGATCATTCAGCGGGCCTTTGACCAGTTACTGGCAGGACGAACGAGTTTTGTGATCGCCCACCGGCTGAGTACCATTCGTAATGCCGATCTGGTGCTGATGGTAAAAAATGGCCAGATTGTCGAACGCGGTACTCATCACGAACTGCTGGCCCAGCGTGGCGCATACTACGAGCTGTATCAACAGCAATTCGCCAGCGGTGTAGAGACGGTCTCATGAAGCCTATCTTGAGGCATATGTGACCGTCGCACCGCGAATCAGCGGGAAATGATTGGCAGATACCGATCATACGCAATCGGGAGACCGGTTATCAGTGGAAAGGCAATACCACCGGATGGTGCCGTAGTAACGCCACCGATACCAACCGGAATATCGCTTGCCAGCCAGGTACGGATAAATGCGCTCCATGGATCGGTTTGCCCACGGTACAACAGCGAATCAACCAGCACCGGCTGCGTACCGAAAAGTGAGCGATGAGGGAAAAACTCGGCGAGACCCGCGCCGGGCGGGAGCGAGGGGATACCAACCTCTCCGGCGGCGTTGCGTCGGGTTGCCAACACGAGCGGCGTACTCCCTCCCAGCGCATTGGAAAGATTGATGGTCGCGGTACGTACTGCGGCTAGATTACTATTCTGGAGTGCCGGTGCATTGGCCAGCGCCGCTGTGAAATCACCCAGATCGATAAAGGCATCTTCGGGCACCGACCAGCGTTGACCGGTAGGATCGGGGATTGCATCGGCCAGACCATTCCCAGAACTATCGTACACCGTACTCCTGGATCGCACTTCCAGTAACGATAACTGAATGACGGCTGCGCGCTCATTCCAAATTTGCTGCAATGCAGTAGCGAGATCATCACGCGCTGACCGCACCTCATCGGCGCGATCCAGATCAAGTGCCGTCAAAGCGTATTCGCGCAACACACCATCTGAGCGAACCGCATTACTGTAGAGCGTAGGAAGATCCACGGCAACTGCACGAGGATTGTCGCCATCACTTGCCGTTAATCGGCTAAGCACGCGGTGAATCCAGGCCGTGCGCCAGATATTGCCGGGCGGAGCAACCAGATAATCGGCAGCCGGTGCCAGCGCCAGCGCCGTGTTTAGGTTCGCCATCAATGGTGCTTGGAAGAGTACTAGATCGATCCGCTTTTCGGCGGCTATTGTTGCCTCGCGCAGCGCAACACCGAGATCGGTAATAGCCATTGCTGGCGTAGCGGCGACCGACTCATCACTCCCAAAACCAAAAGCTGGATGAGCTGGACCAACCAGGATCAGCATAGTACGCGCAGCCGGAAATTCGCTTAAACCAAACCTCACAAATTCACGGAGGGTAGCCGGTTCGGCACTGTTCGGTTCAAACTGGCGCCGACAATCGACTGAGCTACCCCGGAATGCACAAATTTGACCTCCGGTGATCCCATAAGCATCGTAGAAGGTCACAATTGAAAAATCGGGATAGGCAGCCGCCAGTAAACGCAGACGTTCTAACTCAAAATCAGGCCGGGCCACGACACTGGTGCGTAACGGATCACCAAGCGCGTTATCAGCAGCAACGTAGATCAGGATCGTCCAGGCTGCCGGATCAGCGCCATCTGGCCGACCTTCATTGACAGTTACTCTCACTGGAATTGAGTCAAGGGCAGGAAGAAACGTGATCGTACGCTCGGCAAAGCTGTAGCCATACGCAGGCAAGGTATCTGTGCTACGACCATCGTGAATCTTGACATACCAGCGGTAAGGATGACCATAGCGCAGGGGCATGGTATCTACAATGGAAGGAACGAGATCGACGTATGGCTCAGCAGCAGTTAAAGGCGGACTACACCACTGGGGTGGCAAGCCGGTTTCAGGGATGAACAGAGTTGGGTCGTAGAGACATATCTGATACTCTTCACCATCAATTGATCGCGGCTCAAACAGAAAGCGCACCGGCGAATCATCGTTCAAGACTAGCCGGGCATTGGGTTGCGGATCAAGCAGGCGCGGTGAACTGAGTTCCAAATCGAGATCGGTTCTCTCATCACCAGCCCCTAACTCGGTAACGACCGGCCCTGCCAACACGCTCAACCGTTGTCCATCACGACGGTTGACCAGTGGTTGATTGATAAACCAGACCTGGTACGCTGCACCAGCAGACAGAGGCGGCACGCTAAACTGATAGCGAAATCCGTCATCGGCAGCCTCCACCTGAGCTGTTGCAATAACACTCCGACCACTTGGACCAGAGCGCACGAGAAAAATCCGCACATCGCGTAAATCGGGCGACTCGCGATTGCTTTGGGTGACGCGACCACTAAGGGTAGCAAGGTTTCGCGAACAAAGTTGCACTTCAATGTCATCGAACGAGACTGCCAGTCCTGTACCATCACGAACACCCCGCATCGTTACGATTAACTGTGCAGCCCCCTGCTCAACGAGGGGTGTAATATCGGTCGCCGCCCAGGAGAAACTCCGCCAATTGCCATCGGCTTTTCCGGTCAGTGGAATATCTACTGCAAAGACACGCCCTGCCGGTGTCGGATCATCAGGCACATTGAGGGCAATCGTCACCGTATCGTTCGGGCCGAGAGCACCTGGTACAATTCGGTAGCGGATCGTACCAATGATCTGTTCAGCCGCCGAGGGAACGGTAAACCGTTGCCTAAACGCATCAACATCTGTACTACCATCGCCATCACCATCGTCATCTTCGATCAGATAAATCGCCTGCGGTGCAGAAAACACACGGGCACTGTCGGTTGTGAAGAGTACTTCGTTTCGTACCGCTTGCCATGGCGACGACGACTTTGGCCGACTGATCGTTGAATCCTCGATCACATTAGCACAAATCAAATTACCAGGGGTAGGTGGTGGCTCGGTACTCACGGCTGCAAGCGGTGAAGACCAACCGACCATTACCAGCATCATGCAAGCAAATACACCGATCCAACGTACCCAGAACGCAACCGATCGGCTTGAAGTCTGGTACAATAGAGCGACCATGCGCCACAACTCCACTGGAGGCGATATGACCGAATTACATCATCTCACTGTCACCGCCGCACACGCAGCGCTCGCTGCTGGCGACCTCACGGCGGTAGCACTTACTGAAGCCTGTCTTGCGCGGATCAACGCTACCGAACCTCTGATTCGTGCATTTCTGCATCTCACACCAGAGACTGCTCTGGATGCGGCACAAGCCGCCGATGAACGACGTCGGCAAGGTCGATCACTCGGCCCGCTTGACGGCATCCCGATTGCGATCAAGGATGTTATTTGCACCAATGGTATCCCAACCACTGCTGGTTCACGCATTCTGGCGGGGTTTCGCCCACCTTATAATGCCACTGTTATCGAACGACTCCTGGCTGCCGGTGCCGTGTTGATCGGGAAACTCAACTGCGACGAGTTCGCGATGGGTTCAAGCACCGAAAACAGTGCTTACCAGATCACGACCAATCCGTGGGATCGGACGCGGGTTCCTGGCGGTAGTAGCGGCGGTAGTGCAGCAGCCGTCGCTGCCGGACAGGTACCGGCCACCTTGGGAACCGACACTGGCGGCTCGATCCGCCAACCGGCCGCACTCTGCGGCATCAGTGGTCTCAAGCCAACGTATGGCCGGGTCAGCCGCTACGGTCTGATCGCTTACGGCTCATCACTCGACCAGATCGGGCCAATGGCCTGGACGGTCGCCGATCTAGCGTTGCTAATGAATGTGATTGCCGGGCACGATCCGCGTGATGGTACCAGTGCTCCTATCACTCCCCCCGATTACACGACGGCCCTTACCGGTGATATTCGCGGGTTGCGTATCGGTATTCCCCGTGAGTACTTCGTTGAAGGAATGGAACCGGGTGTCGAAGCTGCGACCCGCACGGCCATTGAGGTGCTGCGCGAGCTAGGTGCCACGCTGGTAGAGGTCTCGCTCCCGCACACCAGATATGCCTTACCTACATACTACATCATCGCACCCGCCGAAGCTAGTGCGAATCTGGCCCGATTTGACGGAGTGCGCTATGGCTTCCGTGCTGAGGGTGAAACGATGTGGGAACAGATCGAGCAGACACGGGGCCAGGGTTTCGGCCCGGAAGTACGACGACGTATTATGCTCGGTACGTATGCGCTTTCAGCCGGCTACTATGACGCTTACTACCGTCGCGCCCAGCAGGTACGCACACTCATCAAACGTGACTTCGAGCACGTGTTCGCGGAAGTTGATGTCCTGGCAACCCCCACCTCACCGACGGTCGCTTTCCCTATCGGTCAAAAGATCAACGATCCGCTAGCGATGTATCTGAGCGATGTCTGTACGCTGCCGATCAATCTGGCCGGTGTGCCGGCACTGGTAGTACCTTGCGGGTTCAGTGAAGGACTACCGGTAGGTCTTCAATTGATCGGGCGACCTTTTGATGAGGCAACCCTGCTGCGCGTTGGTGATGCCTATCAGCGTGCGACTGAATGGCACACCTATCGCCCTGATCTGCCTGCATAGACACAGCGATAGCGGGTAGGAGCGAGAAGTTGCGGGATCAGTGGTAGCAACGAATCCCCAACTCAATGTTCGCCCTACCCGACCAAAGTGATAACATTGGAGCGAGCGCAGCAGCAACGGGTTCCCAACCCACTTATAGCGATACCCTCTCACGGAACACCTGTTGGTCAGCGTACAGGAGGGGTATTTCCCCCTCTTTTCAACCACGCTTGGGGGAAATAATGTGCTGATGCGCCACACCATGCGTTGTCAGGCGCCGAACCTGCGGACTAGCGGTCTGCACTCCCAGGGAAATAGGGAATGTCGGAATCTGTTGTGAGGCATGGTACAATAAGGTATCTCCGTGCTGATACTGATGAGATACGCAATGAGTCAACCTGAACCGAATCAAGTCCCACCAACTGTTACTCAATCACTTAAACCGCCAGGCTCACAACCACGAAGTTGCCTTCGCCAGATCACCGGATTCATCGGCTGGTTATTCACGCTGATCATTGCGGTCGCATTGACTCTGACCGTTGCAGGTGGCTTCCTCTACTGGGTGGGTGTTGATCTGACAACGCCACAGCAGATTCGCCAGGCCAGCACCGGTATGCAGACGTTGCAAATGGTAGCGACCGATCAGGCGGTCAAGATTCATCAATTGCAGACAACGCAGGCCCAACTTGTTGGCGAGCTAGGGAGTGCACGAGAGCGGATCGACGAACTAGAAGTACAGGCTAGCGAACTGGCAGTTGTTGCCACAACCCAGGCTAGCTACGCCGCAACCGCGGTGGCACTGGGGCGTTCACTTCAGACAGCCGTTGCTGAAAATGGGGCGCTACAAGATCAATTTCGTGAGGGGCAAGTGCTGGTAGCGGTAGTAGCAACTGTACAGGCTACGCAGAACGAGCGGATTCGAGAAGTTGAGCGGCGGAGTGAGCGGCTGATTCGCTTTCTCAATCGCCTGAGCGACATTGCTGGCGATACCGCCGATGACGTAGCCTCACCCACACCGACCAGTATCACCCCAATACCCCCAACACCGACTATGACCGCGCAGGCAACACCAACACCGTAACGTGAACAGCGGTACTGCACCCACTTAAGGGCCTATCCGAATAATCGTCTCACGGTACGGCGGATACAACCTGATAGATGTACGGGCCCAGCGACGCTGCGCCCCAACCGAATCTTCTTCTGCGACAGGGTATTCCGGATAGGCACTTAAGGCCTATCTGCATACCCGTCTCACGTGCAACGGATGCACCCCATCGATAGATGTAGAAGCGTCCCAACCGATCTCTGTCTGCGACTAGTACGGGGCGAGGCGGTACCTCACCCCTACCAGTACCTCGCCAATCGGCTCGACCGTGCCTACCCTGCATGCCCGCATCGCAGGGGATACGGGCACTGTGCCCCGACCAGTCTTCTGCTGCGAAAGGACACTTCGGATAGACTCTAATCACGCCCGATAGCAGCTTCGGTCAAGAAACGTACCATCTGCTCAATCGAACGTCGAGCACGGGCAAGTGCCAGTGTCATATCGGCCAGCACAGCCTCGGCCAACAAAAAATTAGACTGGTAATTCTGGCGCAAGGTCGGAAACAGGTCTTGGGCCGCTTCAAGATTTTGGATCGCCTCTGCAAGAGCGTGTTCGCTATCGTCACGCTGACGGGCAGCGACCATCGGCCAGCGGCCATGGATTTCGGTGCCGCGCACGATGACCAGGTAGCGACGCATACGTTCGGTGCAGGTCAAGGCATCGCACACGGCACGTTCGGCAGTAACGATCAGTATCCGACACAGGTGAGGGTTGCGGCTCAGTTCGTTACGCACCTCATCCAGCGTACTCCGGGCCTGCAGGATGTGCTGAGCCGCCTCTTCCGCTATGCGGATCAACTCGACCCTCTCGGTCTCCAGTTCGGTTGGCCAGCGGCGTGGTATCGTCGGCATAATCAATCGCGCTCCTTCGTGGTCGACGCAGGTACTCTTCGGTTGCTTGCTGGCGCAGAATGTTTTCGCCCAGTTGCCAGAGGATGATCGGAATGCCTGCGGCGACAAAACTACGCCAGACCAGCTCTTCATAGCGGCGCCAGTCAAGATGGCCCAAACGACGGGCAGCCAGCGCAACTGGCGCCAGCGAGAGAACAACCCCGCCGGCGACCTCGGCCCAGAGGTGATCAGGCAGTACGGTTGGAAAACGACGCTGAAGCAGACTTAGCGTTGCAGCATAGACAGACGATAGCCCTATAACCTGTAGAGGAAGTTGTACTGTCAGATGATCGGCTTCGGTCACGGTGTTGATCGTGGCGTTGTCATTCACTGCTCGCATTGCGGGGTTCCTTTCAGGTTCTTGTCAGGTATCATTCTAGCACGATTCGGCAAACTTGTCCAGTATTTAGGTTGTTACTGGGTTGTTATTATACGCTTCTTAGTTGTCTTCTGGCAATCTCATCCGTTACTCCTGATGAATATCGGCGCTCATGACACCTCCTTGTTCTGGTTGACCGACTCAGTTCGCAATCATCATACTACAAATTGTAGTAAAATCAAGCCCCCATCAGCAGACCGTAAAACATGGCTAGACGACTCGAATATTATATGCTATAGTAACATTGGTGAAGCCAGTAAGCTCCCAATAAGCACCCTGAAACTGGTGAAGTTGCTGTTGACATGCGAGGGAACCATGCTCCTTGGTACGTGGTATACGCTGCTCGATAACAGTGGCCGCTTTACAATCCCGACTCCGCTGCGACCGTTGCTTCAGCCCGGTATGATTATCACCCGTGGGTTTGACCGCTGTTTACAACTCTGCCCAGAACCGTTCTGGCGTGGGCTAGCGCAACGGGTAAATAATCTCACCCTCAGCGGCGACGACGAACGCTGGGTTCGTCGGTTGTTGTTTGCCGAAGCTATGGTCTTGCGGCTAGATGACCAGGGAACGATTACCCTCAGCGAAGCCCTGCGCGGCTATGCCGGTATCGACCGTCAGGTAGTGTTGATTGGAATGGATCAGTATCTGGAGGTGTGGAATCCTGAACGATGGCAAGAATGCCAGGCTACGCTGGTAGCAGCAACCGGACGTTGGTCACGGCGTGACTGGGATATGGCCGTATCGTTACGCGATGGTTTTTCTTTATGATCGTATTTACTACAATATGTAGTAAAACGATGCAACGGTTGTTCATGTCGTGTTCTACTCTTACCACGCCTTGCTGGTCACCGTTGAGAACGAGAATCGTGGGGAGTCAAGCCCGAGCAACACGACCGACGGTGATTATTTTTTGTCGCCAAAATTACTACATACCATAGTAGAAAGGAAATGACTCATGACCATCTCAAGCCGATCTATGCTCTATTCCACGCTAAGCCGACCAACCACCAGCGCTGCGATTGCCCGTCAGCGCCTACGCAGCACACTGCAACTTGATCGGCGCGCGACCCATGACCCTCGTCTCGATCAGCAGTTGCTGAGTACGCTGCTGGGCGCGGACGTACCTCATGCATCGCGGCAAGAATGAAGTGTGGGACGCTTATCATCATTGTTGTGCTATGACGAACACAATGGCTGAATGGTGGTTCGTGGCCAGGATGTACACCGATTTGTTCGGATTGTTGTTGTTCTGGTTGTTTTCCAGGTGGCAGGTACTGGTGATCACCTTCAGCCCGCTCTCCTTCCCGCTCATTACTTTGATTCGGCGACTGCTACGTATGAGATCAATATACCAGCCCGTCTTACTTTCAATCGATTTTAGTTCGTATCAGCGCGGATTCTTTGTGCGCTGGGAAGCCAGTGAGGTGATCGATATTACTCAGAGCCAAATGCCAATGCCGATTGCCGAAGCCGATCTTCCCCTCGTATTGCGGGCCCTTGATGTTCTGCAAGACCCGGCATACCCGCATCCGTGGACAGCAGCACAGGAAGCGGTGTTCAGGTTCACCCAGAGCGAACAGGATCGCTTACGTGAACTCGATTTTTGGGACGATGATTGGCGTGTTCCGCCCGATTTACCGTACCGGGTCGGACGCCGTCTCTTTCGAGCGCTGACGCACGATAAGCGCGGCGCCGAGGCCCTAAAGATCGTGCGAGCCTATGCGCTGGCAGTTGATCGTCCGTTGCTGATTTCGTGTCACTTCAATGCCCATGCTCCGGCTGATGTCGCCTTGGCATCACTACCATGGGAGCTGCTTTGGGCCGATGAACCGACGCCACTCTTAGCCGAACGGCGCTTGGCAGCAACGATTGAGCGTCGTCTGAAGCATACCGGTCCGCCACCGGCACATGTACCGGGGCTAGGGGCGCTGCGCATTCTAGCACTTTCACCACAGGCTGGCATTCCACCCGAACTACGCCAGATCGAGCGGAGTGCACGAATGCATGCCCTGCAACCGCTCCTCGAACGAAACCTGGCAGAAATACGTGAGCTGAGTCCTGTTTCGCGCCGCGAACTGGAACGGGTCGTTCGCGAGTGGTCACCCGACGTGATCCACTATTACGGTCACGGACGGTATGAAGAGGGCAGTGGGGCACTACTGCTCGACAGTGAACGTGGTGGGGAAGAGTGGATACCGTCCGGGGCATTAGCGGCTGCTCTGGGTAGCGTGCGAATGGTTGTATTGCATGCCTGTCAGGGCGCCATGACCACCCCAGGCCCGAATCTGCTTGGTAGTGTGGCCCCTGCACTCAGTCTGGCCGGGGTACCGGTCGTGATCGGCATGCAGTTTACTATTCGTGCCGATGCCGCAACCCGCATTGCCAGCATTGTGTACGCCGGACTGGCACAGGGGCGCAGTGTTCAGGAAGCACTGGCGGCGGCCCGCATCGCATTGTACGTCAGTGAGACGGATCAGGTGTCATGGTTTGTACCGGCCCTGTACGTGCGTAGCCGGAGCCAGGGGCCAGTCTATGTACGACCACCGAGCGATCAGCCGCCAGCACTGACGCTTGGCTCCCGTCAGACACCACGTATTCGCCGTCTGCGTATCCAGGAAGAGTGGGCACGTCAACGTCATCATCATCGCAGTGAATGATTCGAGAATACCTATTCCAGGATCAGGTGAGGCATGTATCAGATTGAATGGGTTGGGATGCTCCGCAATCATTTCAAACCGGGCACCCCGGATCGTATTCGCATGATCGTGTTGCATGCGACCGCCGGTACCTACCCTGGCGATCTAAAATGGTTGCGTCAGGGTGGTGCACCGGGACGTGAAGTTTCGGTACATTACTACATCAACAAAAGCGGTCAGATTTTCCAACTAGTTGCCGATCACGATATTGCCTGGCACGCTGGTATAAGCCGTTGGGAGGTCGATGGACGCACGGTTATCGGGTGTAATGAAGTGTCATTAGGGATCGAGTTAGAGAATCGCAACGACGGCCGTGATCCCTATCCGCCTGAACAGTATGCCGCAGCATGCTGGCTGACTCGTGAGCTAGTGCAGAAGTATCAGATTCCGCCACACCAGGTAGTACGCCATCTTGACATTTCACCTGGTCGGAAGACTGATCCAGCCGGGTTTCCCTGGCAACGCTTTCTTGCCGAGGTCTTTGCTGATCTCCCCGGTCAGCCGGCGTTACCGCCAGCCGAACAGTTGCGACAACACATGCTCGATGTTGCATACCGAGCCGCCGGCAGTGGCCTTCCTGCCAACTGGCCCTTCTTTACCGTAGCGCGCACGACTCATCTGGGGATGCCGGTGACTTCATTGGTGGCCCGTCCACCGGCGCCACGGCCAGCATCGGCGCCCGATGATCGCGAACGGGTTCTGTCGCTCCCTGATGGCACGCGCTATCTGGTTGAGGTGTACGCACGTGATGCACTGTTTGCTGCCGTCGGCCCGGATGATACGCTCCACGCCGATGAGCCGATTCGACGGTTAAGCGATATTCCGGCCAGTCCACAACGTCTGACCTTGCTTGAAGCTATCTTCCGAGCGGCTGATCCGATCAATGGCTTCCAGCCAGGTTGGGCATTCCACCAATATTTTCTCGCTCATGTCAATGAGCTTGGGATGCCAATCAGTCACAATCATCGGCTGACACTGGCTCCAGGCTGGAACGTCGCCTGCCAGCATTTTGCTCTTGATAGCCTTTGCTCACCGGTTGGTCAATGGCAAATTATCTACCGCCTCAGTGAAATCCGTCGTGCGGCAGCAGGTGAAATACTGCTCGCCGGTATAAGCCGCGACCGGGCAGC
>JAGHYT010000049.1:0-27439 GCA_017743535.1 Chloroflexus sp. | reverse complement strand
GTCAGATGTGTATAAGAGACAGACATACCGCTTATGTTCAATAGCTACAGTCGCTATCTGGTCATTGATGAACGTTCGCACCTGACAACTATCCCAAAGAGTATTTGTCCAGAGCCTGTTTGCCCGAATTAGCAGCAGAGGGTCGAAAACCGTATTCGCCCCTCTGTCACCACGGAAACGACATGGCAATTGGTAGACGATGACATTTTGTTCACTATCGACAGATACTTGATTTAGTTGTTATTCAATCGATCTTGCTAGGCTACAGGCGTCACGAATCTCGATATCGCGATGACTAGGGTGACAACACTCGCTCAATGAGGCCACAACACATGGGCCATATAAAGAATGTAGACGGTACCGCCTATTCAAGGGTATACATCCCAGTTCAGCCGATGGAGAAGGGTTTTGGACAAGCGTCGTGATGTTCACCTCAGAATGGAGCGGGCAAATGGGGTGTTATGAGGCGTACCCATGGTATTACAGAACGTTCGGTTCCACGCTATCGGGCCTGCTGGTTACAGCGTTTCTGTTCGGAACATTACAGCCTGCACACGTAACCCAGTCCCAAAATGGGTATTCGGTGCGCTTTTACGGCAGCGATACCAATGACGGTGATCGGGTCAAAATACCATTGGGATTGATTGACAGCAATGGACGAATGACCACTTCGTACCCGATCAATCTGGTTAGCGCATTCACTATTGAGTTCTGGATGAAAGCAACTGCCTCTGACAACAGTGCTCCTGCATGTTCTAATGGATGGTATACCGGGAATATCATCCTTGATCGCGATGTCTTTGGAGAAGGTGACTACGGAGATTACGGGGTTGCCATCTGTGATCAACGCTTGGTCGTTGGGGTTAGCGTTGGCAATGATGATCGACTATTGATCGGTAGTACGGTAGTTACTGACGGACTCTGGCATCATATCGCGATCACCCGTGCCGAGAGCGGTCAAATACGCCTATTCATAGACGGACAACTCGATGGCGAAGTGAATGGTGCAGTGGGCAGGATTGATTACCGTGAACATCGAACAACCAGTTATCCGAGCAGCGACCCGTATTTGGTGCTCGGAGCGGAAAAACATGACTACCCCGGTAGTCGTTATTACAGTGGTTTGCTCGACGATCTACGTTTCTCGAACGTGGTGCGCTACACGACGACTTTTGTCCGTCCAACTACCCCACACCCTCTCGATGCTGATACTGTCGCTCTTTATCGTTTTGATGAAGGGTCGGGGGTTCGTATCGGCGATAGTGCACCTGGTGGGGTGAATACTGGCGAGTTAAAGCCCCGATCAGGTGGTGCAGCACAACACTGGTCGACTGACACACCCTTTAGTAATACGGCTCCTACGAGTACGATTGCGCCCACGGCAACCGGTACGAACACGCCGACTGCAATCGTCCCATCGCCCACGGAAATCAGCGCCACGTCACCAACGGCGACCTACACCATCGTTCCAACCGCATCTCAGACACCATCAGCTACGTCGTCGATTGGTAACGCACCGATAGTACCTACACCACACATCCGGGTCTATATTCCACTGATTACATATGTAATTGGCAATTAGGAGTAACGAAATATGACGAGTCTACCCATTTCGCGAGCTGAACTGAGCAACTTGGTCATCGACGGTCTGCGTGACATCCTTGAGCAAAGTGACCGCCCCATACCCGCAACGCTTGATGAACAAACGCTTCTGTTTGGCAAAGGGGCACTGCTCGACTCGTTGGCTCTGGTCACGCTGGTAGTCGACCTTGAACAGCGTCTTGAAGAGCAGTTTGGCTTGACCCTTACGCTGGCCGATGATCGGGCAATGTCGCAGCGTCATAGCCCGTTCCGGAGTGTTGGTACGCTGGTCGATTACCTTGAACAACTTATCAGCGAGGAGTCGGGCCGTGACTGAACGGGATGTCGTCCTCATCACAGGCAGTAGTCGCGGGATTGGGCGCTTTCTAGTTGACCATTTTCTCGAACGTGGAGCGCTGGTAGAAGGGTGTGCCCGTCATCCGGTTGATTGGGAACGGCCCGGCTATACCCATCATTGTGTTGATGTGACCGATGAGAGTCAGGTCAAAGCGATGCTGAGTTCTATTCACCGTCGGCACGGACGGCTCGATATTGCCATCAACAATGCCGGGATTGCCGCAATGAACCACGCGCTGTTAATGCCGGGTGATACGGCGCGTCAGATTCTGCATGTCAATGTCTTAGGCAGTTTTCTCGTCTGTCGCGAAGCAGCCAAACTCATGCGCCGACGGAACTACGGACGGATTGTTACCTTTAGCACCATTGCAGTGCCGTTGCGTCTCGAAGGTGAAGCGCTGTATGTCGCAGCCAAGAGTGCCGTTGAGATGTTGACCCGCGTGCTGGCACGGGAGTTTGCTCCGTTCGGGATCACCGTGAACGCCATTGGCCCAACGCCCATCGAGACCGATTTGATCCGAGGCGTGCCGCGTGAAAAACTGCAACAGATCATCGACCATCTGGCTATTCGTCGCTTCGGAACGTTTCGTGATGTTGCCCACGTGATTGATTTCTTCGTGCATCCGGCTAGCGACAACATTACCGGTCAGGTCCTCTATCTTGGCGGCGGTGGGTGATTGGGAGCACCACATGGAGGTTTGTGATGAGCATTGGATGGCTATATGAACGCATGGCCCAATGGGCGTCGCATCCGGCAATTGTCTGGCACGACCATCCATACACCTATCACGATCTGCTCTCGCGCATCAAGACCTGGCACGACATACTTGATCACCACGACGTTGGTCCTGGTCAAGTGGTCACCATTGAAGGTGATTATTCTCCGAACGCTGTGAGTCTGCTCTTAGCGTTGATCGAGCGAAGCGATATTGTCGTGCCCCTCACGCCGAGTGTGGCTGCGCAGCGCGAGGAATTTCTGGCGATTGCCGAAGTGCAGGTCGTGGTACGCTTCACCGATGATGATCACTGGCAGATCGAGCGACGCCCGATACCGGTGACTAATCCGTTGACGTTGCAATTGATTGCACGCCAGCATCCGGGATTGGTGCTCTTCTCGTCTGGTTCAACCGGCAAGAGCAAGGCGGCCCTCCACGATTTCATCCCGCTGCTCGAAAAGTTCAAAGTTCCCCGTCATCGGCGCGTGACGCTGACCTTCTTACTCCTCGATCACATCGGCGGGATCAACACGCTCTTTTATACGCTGGCAAACGGTGGTACGGTGGTGTCCGTTCCCTCACGTGATCCTGATGTCGTCTGTCGCGCCATTGAAACGCACCGTGTGCAAACCCTGCCAACCTCGCCAACGTTTCTCAATCTGCTGTTGATCTCCGAAGCCTACCGACGCTACGACCTCTCGTCGCTCGAGTTGATTACTTATGGGACGGAAGTGATGCCGGAAAGCACGCTGCACCGGATTCACGAAGTGTTTCCGCACGTGCAGCTCTTGCAGACCTACGGTCTTTCTGAGCTGGGCATTCTACGCTCGAAATCACGTGATTCCAATTCCCTGTGGGTCAAGATCGGTGGCGAAGGATTTGAGACCAAAGTGGTCGATGGGGTCTTGTGGATACGGGCCAGATCGGCGATGCTTGGCTATTTGAATGCACCTAGTCCCTTCGATGAGGAAGGATGGATGAATACTCAGGATGTGGTCGAAGTTGATGGAGAATACATCCGCATCTTAGGCCGACGGAGCGAGATCATCAACGTAGGCGGACAAAAGGTATACCCGGCGGAAGTGGAGAGTGTTTTGTTACAGCTACCGAATATCAAAGATGTCGCAGTGGTTGGTGAACGGCATCCGATCACCGGCCAGATTGTGACAGCGCGCATTAATCTGTTTGAGCCGGAAGACCTAACCGAGTTGAAGCGACGAGTCCGCGCATTCTGTCGCGAACGACTGGCACCGTACAAGATTCCGGTCAAGATTGTGATTACCGACCAAGAACAGCACAGTGCTCGCTTTAAGAAGATGCGGAAACCGTCGTAGCCGTTGTGTGGATGAACCTGGAATGTCTATGATACCGATTGTTCATCTGGCAATCGATCCGGCGCTAGCACCACAACGCCCTGAAATCACCTATACCTGGCGCACCTTGCTAACCGGTATGGGGTATGGCTGGCAGGAACTCCCGTGGAATGCCTCAGCGGTAACAATTGCCTACGCCGCCGATCCATTGCAGGTGCCATCGGCCCAGATAGTGATTCATGCTCAGCCCGAACGTTGGACCAACCCTCAGCAGGTTCGTCTGATCGGCCATACACAATGTCACGGCTACACCTTGCCGCGTCTAGAAGGCGACACCCCGCGGGCATACCCACAGGTAGTTAATGGCAGTCTACACATTGTCAATGACCCAATTTTTGCTGCGTTTTGGCTGATCAGTGGGTACGAAGAAGATCAATACCCAACCCTCAAACACGGCTATCGTGATTTGAGTGGTTCGCCAATGCTCACCGCAGGCTTGCTACGCCGCGGATTAGCCTCGGCGATTGGCTGCTGGCTGACAGACATGCTCCAGCGATGTGGATTGCCGCGTGGACTACCTCGTTGGCCCAATGGGGCTATGCTAGCAGCTTCTTGTGGTCACGATGTTGATTACCCAGAGATTGTGCGCTGGCTAGAACCACTGCGTATTCTGCATCGACAGGGCATCAGAGGGCTACGGGCTGCATTTGATGTGGTACGTGGTCGGCGCAACCACTGGCATTTTCACTCATGGATGGCGCTCGAAGAACAACTCGGTACCCGCTCGGCATTCTACTTCGTAGCCCGCCAGGGTTCGTTGCTGGAATATGCAACCGGTCGGCCTGATCCCTTCTACGATGTACAGGCTCCTCACTTCCGCCAACTCTTTCGTGAATTGAGTACTGCGGGCTGGGAAATTGGTCTCCATGCCAGTTATCTAGCCTACACCAACTACAACATCTTGGCGGCTGAACGTGAGCGGCTGGCTACAGCTAGTGGTCAACCGATTGAAGGGAATCGCCATCACTACTGGCATCTTGATCCTTACCAACCAGAACAGACACTCCTAATGCACGAACAGGTTGGCTTTCAATACGATGCTTCGCTTACGCACAACCGTTATCTGGGCTGGCGACGCAGTAGTACCTGGCCTTTCTTTCCGTGGCATCGCAAACTCCGGCGGGCGATACGGACTCTGCAACTGCCTACTAGCTGGATGGACGATCATCTGTTTGGGCAGAAACAATACAATCCCGGTGAGCGCCACGGCTTGTTGGATGAATTACGTGACACAGTTACGCAACAGGGAGGTCTGCTGCTGGTCGATGTGCATGATTATGTCTATGATGACACCCTCTTCCCCGGCTGGGCAGCGACCTATCGTGCATTATGGGAAGACCTGGCGGCACGTGGTCGAGTCTGGTTTGCCACCCCGGCAGCGATTGCCAGACACTGGATAACACGAGCAAATCAGCTTGCAGCCGTCAGTACCGGTCTAAATGAAGAAGCGATGAACCAACCGCTCTCCTTGAAGACTTCATCACAGTCGATATGAACATCTTGCGAACTGTCATTTTTGGGTTGCTCTTTATTATGCCACCGGCGTTCAAGCCGATGATCTTACGCATTGCTTGCGGTGCCCGGATCGGGCGGGGGGTATCGATTGGCTGGTTCAGCACGGTGATGGGCCGTCATATCAGTATCGGTGATTACAGCGCCATTCGTCCGCTGACGGTTATTCATTGCGGTGGTGATCTCAGAATTGGACGCTACAGCATTATCAGCAGCTTCACGCTGGTTTACGGTGCTGCCGGGATGTGGATTGGCGATCATTGTTACATTGGTCCGCAATCGCTCATTAACGCTGAAGCAGAGGTGCGAATGGGTGATTGGAGTGCACTTGGGGCGCGTTGTATGGTCTACACGCACGGCTCGTTCTTGCCCTACACCGAAGGTTACTGGGTACGGTTCGCACCGGTGGTCATCGGTCAGCGGGTTTGGTGTGCAGCCGGTGTCTTTCTCCATCCCGGCACAACGATTGGCGATAACAGTTTTGTAAACTCGCGTTCAGTCGTCAGTGGCGAAATCCCGGGCGACTCGATTGTCGAAGGCCATCCGGCGCGGGTTGTAAATACGATGAGTCGGATGCAGCGCACGATCACGCCACGCCGACTTGAGGCAATCGCTGCACAGATGCTGCGTCACTTTCTGACTATTGGTGTGCATCACGGCGACTTGCAACTGCTAACTGAGGAACCGCATCCACTGGTTCAAGTTGGTCAGCACACGTACCGCATTGTGCTAGTGCCAGCAAGTGGTGATATTCCCTATTCTGACCCTGATCAACCAACCCTCTGGATCATCTGTCGGCAGCATTGGCGTCCAGCGCAGTCAACCCTTTGGCTTGATTTAAAGACCAACCAACGTAGTGCTGATCGTAACGCAGTGCTCGACGCATTGTGCACGTTTTTGCAGCGCTATTACGGTGTTCAACTCGAATACGAAGAGAGGTAAACGATGGCTCGTGTTCTGACCGTTCTCGGCACTCGACCTGAGATTATTAAACTCTCACCACTTATTCCCCTGCTTGAAGAGCGTTTCGATCATATTCTGGTACATTCTGGCCAGCACTATTCGTATGAAGTTGATGCCATCTTTTTTGAAGAACTCAACCTCCCGCGTCCACGTTACATGCTCGGCGTCGGTTCAGCCCAACACGGAGAACAGACAGCCCGTATTCTTTCGCGCCTGGAGCCAATCTTGCTGCAAGAGCGGCCCGATCTTGTGCTTGTTCAGGGCGACACCAACACCACAATGGCCGGCGCGCTCTGTGCAGCGAAGCTAGGCTTTCCGGTGGTGCATCTGGAAGCGGGCGGGCGTTCGTTTAATCGGGCAATGCCCGAAGAACTGAACCGCGTGATTGTCGATCATATCGCTGAAATTCTGTTGGCTGCCGACGAAATAGCTGCGGCGAACTTACGCGCTGAAGGGCTACCGGAAGAGCGGATCCACGTCATTGGTTCGACAGCAATCGATGCGGCGCTTCGGCATCGCGAGCGCGCAGCGAAGAGCATAATTCTGCAACAACTGGAATTAACACCGGGCGAGTATCTGGTCTTAACGTTACATCGCGCCGAAAATACCGAACCAGATACGCTGCCGGGAATTGTTCGGGCCTTTAACGAGCTGGCCGAAACCTACCGGATAGTCTTTCCGGTGCATCCACGCACTGCGGCCGCGCTTGAACGACAGGGCTTACAGCTCTCGCCACGGATTCTGGCGATCCGTCCGCTAGGTTATCTTGACACCCTCTGTCTGGTACAGTCGGCGCAGGCCCTGCTCACCGACTCAGGTGGTCTCCAGGAAGAGGCAGCCGTCTTAGGTACACCCATCCTGCTGGTGCGCAACGAAACCGAATGGCGCTATCTGGTTGAGGCTGGTGTAGCTGTGCTCATCGGCAACACCTACGAGAGCATTCTCACCGGCACTGCAACCTGGCTCAGTCCTCCTGGTTTAAGTCGTCTTCGCACTGCTCGCTCCCCTATCGTTAGTGGGGCAGCCGAACGTGCCGTTGTGATTATGGAAGCATCTATTAGTAGATAATTATTTTTTTGTCACCAACATATCTACTAATCGTTAGTCAATATTCAGACCTATCAACTATTCTACAAACGCCCAGTGCTCGAATGAGCTTTAGGATACCTATGGATGAGCGACTACGTCTCTATTTGAGTCGACAGGCAAGTTCACTAACCCGCTACATCAGCGAGCAGGTCGTGCAAAGTATTTGTGGTTGGATACCTGGCCTCGTTGGGATTGGCTTACGAGCGTTAGTGTACCGGACACTGATGCACATCGACGGGATCGTTGCTATCGAAGACGGCGTTCGGATCCGCTTTGCCGACAATGTTCGCTTAGGGAAAGGAGTGTACCTCGATCATGGGGTCTATTTGCACGCTTGCCCTGGCGGAATCACGATTGGCGACGAGAGTATGGTGATGAAAAACGCCATCCTGCATGTATACAACTTTCGCAATCTCCCGCACAGTCACATTACCATCGGCAGACGTTCGCTCATCGGTGAGAGCTGTATCTTGCGCGGGCAAGGCGGTATAACCATCGGCGATGATGTGTATCTGGGTACACTGGTGCAGATATTGGCCGTCAATCATGTTTTCTACGATACGACTCGCCCGATTAGTATGCAGGGGATCACAGCGCAAGGGATCAGCATTGGTGATGGATCGTGGATTGGGAGCGGCGCAATTATCCTCGATGGTGTGCGGATCGGGCGTAATGTCGTTGTTGGCGCTGGCGCAGTGGTAACCAAAGACATCCCCGATTACTGCATCGCTGTGGGAAACCCGGCTCGTGTCATTCGCAACTTACGCACCGATCCACTCTCAAACGAACGACAAACTGTACCAGTCTATTAGAGGGATCACGTAACTGGGGGGAGGGGAGACATATGACGACACTTTCCGTTGTGATACCGGCGTACAATGAAGAAGATGGCATTGCTGCTATTGTCGAGCGAGTCCTTGCTATCCGCCCGGCACTGAAAGAGGTTGGGATCGACGATCTGGAGTGCATTGTCGTTGACGATGGATCGAAAGATCGGACGGCAGCTATTGTTCAGGGATTCGGTGATCAAGTACGGCTGATTCGGCAGCAGAATCGCGGTTACGGTGGCGCACTAAAGACTGGCTTCAGTCAGGCTCGCGGAGAACTGATAGGGTTTCTCGACGCCGATGGTACTTACCCCCCTGAATACTTTCCGGCAATGTGCAAAGCTGCGCTTGAGGGGGCGGATATTGTAATCGGCAGTCGGATGGCTGGCGAGTATAGTGAGATGCCACTTGTGCGACGGATCGGTAATCTGATCTTTGCCACTATGCTTTCACTGGTTGCCGGTGTACGCATCAGCGACAGCGCAAGTGGTCAGCGTGTCTTACGCCGCTCAATCCTTCCTACCATCTACCCCTTGCCAAACACCCTTGATTTTACGCCAGCTATGAGCACCCGTGCCCTTCATGAAGGGCTGCGCATGGTCGAGATTCCCATTCCCTACAAAGAGCGAGCCGGGCGCAGCAAACTTCATGTCATTCGCGACGGCCTTCGCTTCACTAAATCCATTGTCTGGACGGCCCTGACGTACAATCCGGTGCGTATTTTCGGTGGAGTCGGGCTACTACTGCTATTTTTAGCCGGACTGCTCATCTTGGGGCAGAGTCTTGGTATTGCTCTTGGTTTCCTGAGCGGTTGGTCATTCCCTCAGCTCTTTGGTGCACTGGTGTTGGCCGTCGCCGGTGTTACTCTCTACACCACCGGTACCTCGTTTAGCTACCTTGTAACGCTATTCCATAAGCGTTCCATCCGCCAGGGCTTGTTCGGTCGTCGCGGTAACGGGCGACGGATCGAGCGTCACTACTGGTGGCTGGGATTACTGGCAATACTCGGTGGATTTGCAACCTATATAGCTGCTGTCGCTTTTGATTTGACCAATCCTGCTTTGTCTCATTCATGGTTTGCGCCGGTCGTAAGTGCTATGCTCGTCCTGATGGGTGTCCAATTGGTAAGCGCCTGGGGGCTAGCACGTGTTCTGGCCGAGCTAAGCCGACGTGAGATCGAGCAGGAAGCCGATCTGAATTGGACTTACACACCGCTCACGACACCGATCGAAGCTGCGGCCCAGACAGCGTAACGAAGGGAGCATACGTGGAACCATTCTTCAGATGGAGCGAACAACATCTTGGCCAGAGCCACTATGTTCTCGGCTATCTGATAGTCCTGGTTAGCCACAACTGGCCGATCATCTTCGCACTGGGGTCAGCATTGTGGTTGAGTATTCGGCTCTACCGGACACCTACCCGTGCCAATGCTGTCTGGCTTTTCAGCGCATTGCTTTTTGGCTTAGGGTACGAATATGAAAAACACGTTGCCGGTGAACTCCACCAAGCCATCGATATGCTATTTGGCTACGAGATTGCCGGGTGGAATCGGCCTCTCCATATCCTGGTTGGGACGGTTATTAACACTGGTTTCGTCTTAATGACACTCACTATGGTATTGCATGGTCTGCAACTCTCGTTTGGATCGGCATTGACGACGCAACTCCGCCGCTTGTATCCTGCCCGCATGAACAACGCATCCGGCGGTATTACATTATGTAAATCAGAAGAGGAAGAGGGAAACAATGAGCGAGCAGGAAATGACTCAGGTTCAACCCAAGAAAGCGCCAGGTGACAAGCCGACAGGTATTAAGCTTGTGGCGCCCGCCCGTCCACATGAACGGGCAGGTGAGATCCGCTTTGTCGAGATGCCGCGTGAAAAGACTCCGCGGCTCGATGTGCTTGTTCTCAATCCACCATCACCTGACGGCGATCTCTTCTTACGGGACATTGCCCGTGTCGGTCGTCGAACCCGCGACGGCATTATCTGGCCACAAACCGCATTGGCTCAGATTGCCGCGGTCGTGAAAGAGGCTGGCTATACGGTCGAAGTCATCGATGCAATCGGGCTGATGATGGATTGGAAGTCGTTCGAGAAATACATGTGGGAGAAGAAGCCGCGCTATATGATCATCCACGCAACGGCTCCCACTCTAACGAACGACATGCGCACGACCTTCATCGGCAAAGCAGTGGGTACAATTACGATGGCAATTGGTACCCACGTAACCCCGATGACCCGTGAAACGCTTGAGGCGTACCCCACACTCGACATCGTGGTACGTGGCGAGCCAGAATTAACCATTGTTGACGTAATCCGCACCATTGATCGGGTTGTCGAACAAGAGCGTGCCACCGAGACGGTAGCAGTTGGCAATCCCGATCTCACGCCACCGTGGCGCAAATTGCCCTTTCCCGATGCTTCCTATCTGACGACACGCGGTCGATTTTTAGGTGTGCATCCCAAAATCATTGCCAAAGCGCTCCGCGAAACCCTCGGCGTTGGCTATCGCGACGAACATGGTGAAGTGCGAATCAATCCCGACCGACCATTCATCGAAGACCTCGACACCCTCCCCATTCCGCTTCACGATCAGTTGCCGTGGCAACGCTACAAAGTTCCGATTGTCGGTGGTCCCTATACCTTCGTTCTCACCAGTCGCGGTTGCCCGGCCGGTTGCCGTTACTGTATTAAACATGTGACCTATCAGTCGAGTGTGCGTCATCGCAGCCCGCATCACGTCTTGCAAGAGATGGTGATGCTGAAGGAAATGGGGATGAAGCACATTCACTTTGAGGCAGACTTGTTTACCGTTAAAAAAGAGTTCGTCTACGATCTCTGCCATACGATCATCAAAGAGGGGTTAAAGCTGCGCTGGAGCTGCAATAGCCGGGTAGATTTTGTCGATGAAGACGAGCTGCGTTTGATGCGCAAGGCTGGTTGTTTTATGATCGCCTGGGGATTGGAGAGTGGGAGTGAAGAGATTTTGAAGCGTGCTCGCAAAGGTACAACGGTAAAGCGGATCGAAGAGACGATTGCAGCCAGTCATCGCGCCGGAATTATGAACTGGGGGTACTTTATCATTGGCCTACCCGGTGAGACGGTGGAAACGATTCAGCAGACCATTGCACTCTCGAAGCGGCTGCCGCTCGATATTGCGCTTTTCCACATTGCCACCCCCTACCCCGGCACACCATTCTATTACGAAGCCGTCGCTAATGGCTGGATTCGGATGAATCAGTGGGAAGACTATGATATGTACTCCCACACAGTCTTGAATTATCCCCACCTTAGTTCGTCCGATCTTGAGTATTGGGCTAAACGTGCTGCGCGTGAGTGGTCGTTACGGCCACGACCAATCATGACCTTCCTGAAGGGTGCTGCAAACCCAGAAACCTGGGGACAGCTCTGGCAAATTGGTGTCAATCACTTGAAGTGGATCGGCGACAGTCTGCACAATGAAGGGCTACGTCGACTGAGCGGTAGCGGCACGATGTAAGGCATTAGTAGCGAATATCCAACACGCGGTGGCTGGCGATTACTTCGCCACGCCACAGGATCGTTATTGACTTTGGGGAGTCTATGGACAGGCAGCTTGCCACCAACCAGGTGCATCCTTTGTCAGTACTGGCACGTTCCGGTGAACGAGTCGCAGCACTGGTACTGATCGGTACGATTGTGTTGCTAGCACTCGTCAATCTTCCGTATGCGCCACGTACCTGGTTTGATGAAGGATCACATCTGCACGTTCCCGAGACGTTGATCCGCTATGGCGTCTATGCCGACATTAGCAGCGAAGGGTTCCGTTACTTCGGACCGACAATTGGGGTTGGGCCGACAGTTATGATCCCGATTGCTCTGGTCTTTCGCCTTGTCGGGATTGATCTGCTGGCGGCACGCCTGGTGATCGTGGTGTATCTGTTGGCTGCTCTCTGGATCTTTTACCGACTCGCACACCGTCTACACGGCAAGTCCCTTGCTTTGTTGACCGTCTTGCTCTTAATCGCGTCACGTACCCGTGGATTTGAGGGCATGATCGAGTACGGACGTCAGGTATTAGGCGAAGTACCAGGACTGGCCTGGCTTGGCGTAGGGTTGCTGGCGTACACCGGTGCAGTGTTGCATCCAGATCATCGCCGTCGCAATGCACTACTTGCCGGAATCGGCTTTGGACTGGCCTTGATCACGAAAAACCAATTTGCTCTGGTTGTTGCCCCATCGCTCTTGTTGTTAGCGTTTCTTGACTGGCGCTTCTTTCGGGTTGGAGACTGGTGGTTGCGTCTTGCGCCACCGGTCATAGCCAGCAGTATGTTTGCCGGTTGGTTGCTGATCATGCTGGCCTTTCTTGGCCCGGCTGATTTCAGTGCCAATCTGGCTAAAACGCGCCAGTCTGCGGGTGGGGCCATCTTTGTCTTTGACATTGACGCCAGTGCACGAGCGATCCGCTATCTGGTGCAAGTGTACGGTGGCTTGCTCATTCCGGCCCTATTGTACAGTCTCTGGCGTTGTCGTCAGCGCAGTGCCAGAGACTTCGCCGAACTAGTACCGACATTGCTTGCCGTCCTCTGGCTGAGCTGGTACCTGGTTTCTCTTGGCTGGCCCCGTTATGCCTTTCCAGCCGTTGCGCTCGGTGCACCAGCAGTAGCCCGCATGGTTGGTGATCTGCTGAACTGGCTCTGGAATCGCCGTCAACCTCTGTTCGCTGCGGCGATCGGCTTGTATCTCATCCTGGTCGTTGGCTTCTCGCTCAGCTTAACTGCTCAGGTTGTCTTTCGTCCAGATGACTCAGCCCAACGCATGGCAGCTTTTCTCAATCAGCATGTGCCTACCACGGTCATTATTGAGACGTGGGAACCAGAGCTAGCCGTCTTTACCGATCACAACTATCACTACGTTCCAACTGAACTGCTGGATGGAGCCGTTCGTCATGCCTGGTTGGGTGGGCCACCGGTTATCTACGACGGTTTAGCCAACAGGCCACCGTATGTTCTTACCGGCGCCTTTAGCACGTATACCGGAATCTACAACAACGAACACTTGCAACGTGACTATATCCCGCTTTACAGGGTCGGGCCTTACACTTTGTGGCAGCGAAGGGCGCCCTGAGCAGGAAAAGGAACGTCGATGTATCGGTTTTGGCTTATTGTAGTGCTGCTCTTTTGTAGCTACGCTTACGTCTTACCACGTTGGTCAGACTGGAATCAGAATTCACGCTTAAATCTGGTGCTGGCCCTGGTTGACGATGGCAGCCCACGGATCGACCGTTATGTCGAAAATACGGGAGATTATGCGATCTACAACGGTCATGCCTACACTGATAAGCCACCGGGTCTGTCTTTTTTGGGTGTGCCAATCTACGTGATGATGCGACCACTTCTCGATGCGCCACCGATACGAACACAGTTAGAGCGAATCGGTGCTCGGTTCGAGAAGACCCTGAATCCAGAGGGTAGTGGCTTACGGATTGATAAGATTCGTTTTGCCCTGATCCAGTATGCGCTAACGCTTGTTCTCGTCGCGTTACCATCCGCTTTGTTTGGTGGTTTTTTCTTTCTCGTCTTACGACGGCTAGGCGTCGCTCCAATTCCAGCCAGCGTTGGCACTCTTGCCTATGGGTTGGCAACTAGTGCTGCCCCTTACGCTGGTAATTTCTACGCGCACCAACTGGTGGCAGTCCTACTCTTCACCGCCTTCGTCCTGTCCTGGTCACCACCATCAGGTTGGTCACCCGTTGTTAGCGGTGTAGTAGTGGGCCTGCTACTAGGTTGGGCGGTGATCAGTGAATATCCGACTGCACCGGCAGCAGCAGTTATTGGGCTGTACGCAGTCTACCGACATGGGTTGCGCTGGTTGGTCTCGCTGGCCCTGGGCGGATCGTTCCCTATTGCACTGCTGGTAATGTACGATCTTGCCGCCTTCGGCACACCGTGGCCAATAGGCTATGCCTATTCGGCGCTCTGGCAAGAGCAGCACCATACTGGCTTCATAAGTCTGGTCGGACCACAGTGGGAAGCGATCTGGGGGTTAACTTTCAGCGATTTTCGCGGTCTCTTCTTTCGGGCGCCGTGGTTGTTACTGGCGATCCCTGCGTACTGGATCGGATGGAGACAACGAACGCATCGTGCCGAGTGGTGGGTACTCTTGCTGGTGCCGCTCAGCTTCCTGCTCTTTTACGGCTCGTCGATCATGTGGTGGGGCGGTTTTGCAGCCGGACCACGCTATATTGTGCCGATGATCCCTTTCCTTGCCCTCCTGGCTATGCTCTTTATTGCATCGGTCTTGTCTCATCCTGGATGGTGTACTGGCATCTTGATCCTGATGGCCTCCTCGTTTGGGTTGATCTGGATGGAGGCAACCGCTACACAGCTCTTCCCCACCGACTCAATCCGTTCGCCCTGGTCTGACTATGTCATTCCAGCGTGGAGGAGGGGCGATATTGCCCGTAATCTGGGCATGGTTCTGCAATTGGAAGGGCCATGGAGTCTGGCGCCACTCCTGCTGCTGATCACAACCGGCGTCATTGTCCTCTTCCGCTCGCTACCCGGAGATCGGCCCACTGCCACAACGATGCAACCAACGCTCGTATCGCTACCTATCGTACCGCCACAGGGGTGAATATATGCGGATTTTATTGTTAACCCTGATTGCACCCTATCCACCCGACAGTGGTCCCAAAATCAAGACCTACAACGTCTTGCAATACCTTTGTGAACGACATGAGGTCACGCTGGTCTCGCTGGTACGTAGCGTTCAAGAACAGGTAAACGCCGAATCGCTACGTCGGATCTGTCGTGAGGTGTACACAGTTCCCTTTCGCCGCTCACGCTGGAAAGATGCGCGTTTTCTGGCGATCAGTGCCCTCACGGGCGCATCGTTTATTCTCAGTCGAGATGCCTCACCCGAACTACAGCGACTCCTCCACAGACTGACAACGCGAGAACATTTTGACATTATCCATGCCGACCAGCTCAATATGGCTCCTTTCGCCGTCGATCTGCCTGGTGGCGCCCGCATCGTCGATCAACATAATGCCGTGTGGACTATCGTGGCGCGGATGGCAGCTCGCTCACATCTGGTGCAACGGATCGGGTTACAGATCGAGGCCCGTCGGTTGCGCCGTGCCGAGGCACGGCTGTGCGCCCGTTTCGACGGGATGCTGACGGTGAGTGAACCAGATTACACTTTTCTTAAGTTAGCGGCGGCTGAATCTGGCGTAACCTTGCCACCAACAGCGATTATTCCCATCGCTATCGATACTCGCGAAGAGGTGTTTGTTCATCGCAATGCGTACCCTGACACTATTCTGAGCATGGCTACGATGTTCTGGCCACCAAATGTTGATGGTGTCCTCTGGTTTGCCCGTGAAGTATGGCCACTGGTCAAACAGGTAGTCCCAAACGCCAGAGTAGCGCTGGTCGGCGCACGACCACCGGCAGCCGTACAGCGTCTGACTGCCGATCCGGCTATTGAAGTGCCGGGCTATGTTGCCGATCCACGTCCATACTTTGCTCGAACGGCAGCTCTCATTGTGCCGGTCCATGCTGGCGGTGGTATGCGGGTCAAAATCCTGGAGGCGTTGGCCCGTGGTCTACCAATCGTCTCGACCACCATTGGTTACGAGGGGATTGATGTCGTTCCCGGTCGGCACCTGCTGGTGGGTGATGACCCGGCCACATTTGCCGGCGCGTTGATCCAACTCTTCCGGAATCCCGAATTGGGCAGACAATTGGCCGACCAGGGACGACAACTGGCCGTCGAGCGTTACGACTGGCGGGTTGTGTGTCCGGCGATTGATCAGCTATACGCGACTGCATTGCAACGAGTGCATACGGTAACAAGTGGGTTATGACGATGAACATCCTTTTTATTGCCCCTTACACACCCTCACCCATTCGAGTACGACCGTACCAGTTTATTCGCCATCTGGCTCGACGTGGGCATACCATCACGCTGGTTTGTGTTGCCGATAATGGCCCGGCTATGAACGAGTTATGCTCACTCTGTCGGCGAGTAATTGCCGTGCCGATCCACGCCAGAGAGCACATGCTGGCATATATGCGGGCACTGCCCTCGTCATTACCGTTTCAGGCTGCCCATTGTTTAACCCCAGCGATGATTGCCGCAGTAGTTCACGAGCTACGGCGTACTGATTACGATCTGATCCACATCGAACATCTACGCGCCGCCGAAATTGGCTTAGCAGCGTTACGACAGTACGGTTTCGGCCCGCCTATCGTACTTGACGCCGTAGATAGTATCAGCCTGTTATTTGAACGCACATTTCGTCGGGGCAGCAGCCTGAGCGGTCGCTTGCGGGCACTGATTGATCTGGCCCGCACGCGCCATTACGAAGCGGCGTATCGCCATCGCTTTGCAGCAGTATTCGTCACCTCTCCAGAAGACGCCTGGGCGCTGAAAACGCTCAATCGGGTGTTGGCAGATACCGGACAGGCGCCGGTGATGGTCGTGCCGAACGGGGTCGATCTCAACTATTTTCAACCATATATCGGCCCACGTCAGCCGGCGAACCTGATTTTCACCGGTAAAATGAGCTATCACGCCAATGAAGCCGCTGCTCGCTATCTGGTTGAAGTGGTTATGCCGCGCGTCTGGGCGGTTCGGCCTGAGATTACCGTTACGCTGGCCGGTGCTGAACCAGGAGCGCGTATTCGCGCATATGCCACCGATCCACGGATCACCGTCACTGGGGCAGTGCCCGATTTACGGCCCTACCTGACTCAGGCTACCATCGCAGTGGCCCCCATTCGTTACGGTGTTGGTGTGCAGAACAAAGTGCTGGAAGCAATGGCAACCGCAACTCCGGTCATTGCGGCACGCCAGGCTACGGTGGCACTGCACGTGAAACCGGATCGTGACCTGATCGTAGCCGATGAAGCTGTCGACTTTGCCGACGCCATCTTAAACTTATTGGCCGATCCCGAACGAAGAGCCAGGCTTGGCTCCGCCGGAAGAGCGTATGTCGAACAATACCATGACTGGCAACAAAGTGTTGCTCAACTAGAAGCCAATTATTACGCAATGACGGTCGGCAGAAGCGCCATGAAGAAATTTTCATATAACGGTCACACATTTTTAGAGGAACTTTAGCTTGAACGTAGATAATCTAACCACCTAATCGTTCTCATCTTGCCATCACATCTCCAAAACGTTTACTCTTTTGTTTTGGTAGGAGCTACCTGTGGCACACTACGATATTTCCATTGTCATTCCCTGTTATAACGAAGCCGAAGGGTTATCTATCATGCGTGACCGGCTCGGGCAAGCACTGACAGGTTTGCGTGAGCGCGGAAACGTGCAGCTTGTACTGGTCAACGATGGTAGTCGCGACGGAACAGGCGAACTTCTCGAACAAACATTCGGTTCCTGGCCCGATACTGTCATCCTTCATCATGCGACAAACCGCGGTCTGGGCGCTGCTCTGCGTACCGGTTTTGCCCATGCCATCGGCGAGATCATCGTCACCTGCGATAGTGATGGAACGTACCCGTTCAGTGAGATTCCTGCACTCTTAGCTCACCTTACGCCTGATGTTGACCTGGTAACTGCCTCACCGTATCACCCCGGTGGTGGTATCGAGAATGTGCCTGCCTATCGCGTCTTTATCAGCAAATCGGCCTCGCTCTGTTATCGATTGCTGGTCGATGCGCGTATTCATACCTACACTGCTCTCTTCCGTGCTTGCCGCCGCCATGTGATCGATCACATTACCACCCACGCAGATGGCTTTCTGATGGTCACTGAGTGGCTGGTTGAAGCTCTGCTCAGCGGGTATCGTGTTGCTGAGTATCCAACTACGCTACGGGTTCGGCAATACGGACAATCGAAAGCGCGGGTCTGGCAAATTACGAAAACGCACATTCGTTATATGACCAGTATTCTTCAGCGTCGCTTAACGCAACCACGGACAAAGGCCATTTCACACGGTCGATAAACGTTGATGATGAACGAAGAGGGTTCAATGCAACAGACCGAAGAAAATGTTATCAGACACAGCCCGCCAACGGTTACCGCCGGTATCGAGCAGCCAACGCGACGAAAGGGTACACTGGCGATGAGCACAATTATGTTGATCTTGATCGCGACGGCCCTGGGTGTCATCGGTCAGATGATGCTCAAGCAGGGTATGGGCGCAATGGGGCCGCTGGCTCTAAGCTTAGAGACGACACCGGGTATTATTTGGCGCATTGTGACCTCGCCGATGGTCATCGGTGGCTTGTTGGTATACGGGATCGGTACCTTCTTCTGGCTGATTACACTCTCGCGAATCGATCTTAGCGTGGCGTACCCCTTTGTCAGCCTCAATCACATCATCATTTTTCTCCTGGCATGGCTGGTCCTTCACGAGCAGGTCAATCCATTACGAGCTGCGGGTGTCATCGTTATTTGTGCCGGTATGTTAATGGTTGCGCGTTCGTAAATCGATGTTGAGCAATTGGGGAGGGGTTATGAATCATCTTGCGTCGTATGTCGTACAGACGTGCCAGACTCTTGAGCAATTACCACTGATTGAATTACAGCAGGTAGCCGATGCTATCTGGGATGCTTATCAGCGTGATGCGACGATCTTCATCTGCGGGAACGGTGGTAGTGCCGCAACGGCCTCGCACTTTGCCTGTGATCTCGCCAAATGGACGATTAATCCTCAGACGCGCCGGGTGCGAGCAATTGCGTTAACTGACAACATTCCCCTCATCACCGCCTGGTCCAACGATCAAAGCTATGCCGATGTGTTCGTTGAGCAATTGCAATCCCTCTACCGCGATGGCGACATCATCATTGCGATTTCCGGTAGCGGTAACTCTGCCAATGTCGTGCGGGCTATCGAATGGGGCAACAGCGTTGGTGCAGTCACCATCGGGATTACCGGCTACGATGGCGGCAAACTGTACCGCATTGCCCGAATTGGACTGCACATCAAAAACCACTTTATGCCTCTGATTGAAGATATTCATAGTGTTATCTGTCACGCATTGGCGGTTAATCTGGGTCGCCAGATAGAAGACGCTCTACAATCAGCGACATTGCAGGCCAGAGAAGTAGGAGGTCGGCGATGATTCCGATTTCCCGACCGCTAATTGGCCCTGAGGAAGAAGAGGCCGTTTTGGCAGTGTTACGCTCAGGGATGATTGCGCAAGGGCCGGAAGTTGAGCGTTTTGAAGCCGAATTCGCCACGCTGTGCGGCACTCGTTACGCCGTGGCAGTGATGAATGGCACCACTGCGCTCTACCTGGCGCTGCTGGCACACAATATTGGTCCAGGCGACGAAGTGATTACGACGCCGTTTAGCTTTATTGCAACTGCTAACAGCATTCTCATGACGGGTGCGACACCGGTTTTTGTTGATATTGATCCCAAAACCTACAACATGAACCCCGATCTGATTGCAGCCGCGATTACCTCACGGACACGAGCGATTATGCCGGTACATCTGTACGGTCAACCGGCAGACATGGCACCGATTGTCGAAATTGCTCGGCGATACCATCTAGCAATTATCGAAGATGCAGCGCAGGCAGTTGGCGCAACCTACCGCCAGCAACCGGTCGGTAGTTTTGGGGTAGGGTGCTTCTCGCTCTACGCGACCAAGAATGTTACCAGCGGCGAGGGCGGTATGATTACAACAAATGATCCGGCGATTGCCGACCGCCTGCGTCTCTTGCGCAGCCACGGTAGTCGCATTCGCTACTACCACGAAATACTCGGCTACAACTTCCGCATGACCGATCTGCAAGCGGCTATTGGCCGTGCCCAACTGGCGAAATGCGAACGGTTTACGGCGCAGCGGATTGCCAATGCGACGTTTCTCAGTGAACACATTCGCCATCCGGCTGTGATTAAGCCGTATGTGCGACCAGATGTGCGTCACGTCTTTCATCAATATACGATCCGGGTGATCGGCAACCGTGATGCTGCGATCAAACAGTTGAATGCAGCCGGTGTTGGTACGGCAATCTTTTACCCTCTACCAATTCCACAGCAACCCCTCTACCGCAAGTTGGGAATTGAGGCAGAAACGCCGGTCGCTGAGCGGATAGCACGTGAAATTATCGCCTTGCCGGTACACCCGGCGCTCAATGCTGACGAGCTGAACCAGATCGCTGCCGCAGTGAATGCACTGACCGTAAATGAGCCAGTGCTGGTTGCCTGAAATCGGATATTGGGGGGAGTATGGTTGATATTATCGGCGGTGGCATTCTTGGCCTCAGCCTAGCCTACGAGTTGCTGAAACGCGACATACCGGTGCGAGTGTGGGAACGCGCATCAACACTAGGTGGTCTGATGGGGCGTACCCGTTTCCCTGAACTTGGTGGGCTAGAGTGTGATCGCTACTATCACGCAATCTTGAGTAGCGATCGCACCTTGATGAGCCTGTTCGATGAATTAGGACTACGTCAGCGCCTGCACTACACAGCGACCAAGATGGGCTTCTACCACAACGGTCACATCTATCCAATGTCCACGCCGCTCGAATTTCTCCGTTTCCCGCCCCTGCGCTTAATCGACCGACTGCGACTCGCTTATACCATTCTTGTCTGCCGTCGTATCACAGACTGGCGGAGCCTCGAACAGATACCCGTTGCCGAATGGCTGACCCGTCTCAGCGGTGAGCGCACGGTACGCCAGGTCTGGGCGCCGCTCCTGCGGGCAAAATTTGATGGCGATTTCAGTCACGTACCGGCAACCTATATCTGGTCGCGATTAGTACGGACTACCGACACTCGCACCAAAGGCGGTAGTCGAGAGGTAATGTGTTACCTGCCCAACGGCTACCAGGAGCTGATCGATGCCCTAGCAGTCGCCATTCGGCAGCGTGGTGGGCAGATCGAGTTAAACGCCGCCGTCGAAACGCTTCGAGTAGAAGACAATCGGATAACCGGCCTAGTTGTGAATGGTCAAGAGATTCCGGCCAGCAATATTGTGATCACCGCGCAAACCCCGATTGCCCGTCGTCTGTTGCCACCAGAAGCGGCGATGGTTTCTGAGCGTTGGGGTCAGCTCGATGGCTTTCTGGGTATTGTCTGCATGCTTCTGGTGATGCGGCGACGGTTGACGCCTTACTACACGCTCAATATCACCGACGAGCGCATTCCTTTTACAGGCGTCATCGAAACCACAAATCTGATCGATCCCCAGTATGTCGGCGGTTACCACCTTGTCTACCTGCCCAAATATGTCGCCGCAACCAGCCCGTTTGCCCGCATGCCCGATGATGAACTGCGCACGGTCTTTCTCAGCTACCTGCGCCACATGTTCCCCGACATTCGCGACGAAGACATTCTTGCCATCCGCATCGGTCGTGAACGGTACGTTGAACCAATCCATCCCATCGGTGCGACTGATCGTATTCCACCGATCACCAGTGACATTGAAGGTCTCTTACTGGCAAACACTGGTCAGATTTATCCGCAACTGACTAATGGCGAATCAGTATGTGCGTTTGCCCGTTCTGTGGCAACGCAAATACTTCCTCTGGTGAAGAATACGCCATCGGCAGCAATATCATTATGTTCTTGAGGTTGCTATGGGCATAACCGGCGTTGAACTAACTCCTGTCGCGTATGACCGTTCCCGTCATCAGACCATTGAGTATCAGAAGATAGCACTTCTCGCTGCGCTGATCCTGGGTGATGCCCTGGTGGTTGCGACAAGCTTTGTGCTCGCCTACATTGTTCGTTTCTTCACCAATCTCCCGATCTTTGTCGAAGGTGCTATGCAGCCAGAGTTCTACGCACCCTTCATCGCCATCCTCGTTCCGTCCTGGATTGCGCTGTTTGCTCTGCATGGTTTGTACCAACATACGGCCTTATTCAACGGAACCCAGGAATATCATCAAATCTTTGATGCGTCGAGTAAGGGGATGCTTCTAGTCGTTACTTTAACCTTCTTTATCCCCGACATTGTCATTGCCCGTGGCTGGCTAATCATGAGTTGGTTTCTGAGCTTCAGTCTGACCATGCTATGGCGGTTTAGCTTTCGGCGCATCGTGTATCGGTTTCGTGAACGTGGCTACCTGACTGAGCGTGTCTTGATTATTGGTGCAACCGAAGAAGGACAAGCCATTGCCGAGCAGTTGTGTACCGAACGACGGGCTGGGGCCCAGATCATCGGCTTTATTGACGATCGGCTACCGTTAGGTAGCGACGTGGGAGGAGCCGGGCTTCGCGTATTGGGCACAACCGGTGATTTTGTTCGCCTGGTCGAACAATGTGCTATTGAAGCAATCATTATCGCCGATACAAACCTGATTCGCGAGCGCCTGATCAATCTTGATGGTGCGATGGATGTGCTCAATCGCCTCGAAGTTCGGCTGGCCCCTGGGTTGTTCGACCTGCTCACCATTGGGGTTCAGGTTCGTGAACAGGGTGCAGTACCCCTGTTGAGTCTGAATAAAACGCGCATTACCGGTATTCACGCTGTTGGTAAATGGCTTATCGACAGATTGGGAGCATTGTGCGGTCTGATTCTGTTAGCCCCGCTCTTCCTGATTGTCGCAATAGCCATTCGGCTCGATAGTCCTGGCAGTATCTTTCACCGGCGGCGCGTGATGGGGGTTGGATACCGTCAGTTTGATGCGTTCAAATTCCGCACGATGTACGTTGATGGCGATCAGCGGTTAACTCCAGCCCAACGTGAAGAGCTGGCCCGCCATGGGAAGCTCAAAGATGATCCACGAGTGACCCGTGTCGGTAAGTTTCTGCGGCGCACCAGTATTGATGAATTACCGCAATTGATCAATGTTTTACTGGGGCAGATGAGTCTGGTTGGGCCGAGAATGATCACCGCCGCCGAAATGCACCATTTTGGCCGTTGGCAGCATAATCTCCTCACGGTACGGCCAGGCTTAACTGGATTGTGGCAAATCAGTGGGCGTAGCAACCTTGGCTATGCTGATCGCGTCCGACTTGACATGCACTATATCCGCAATTATTCGATCTGGCTTGATCTGTTGATTATCTATCGCACGATTCCGGCCCTCTTGAAGGGGGAAGGAGCATATTGAGACTGTTTTAACCATAGGGGGAGGGGAGCGATGTCACGCCACATTCTTCGTGCTGCGGTTATTGGCGTAGGCAGTATGGGCCGCAATCATGCCCGTGTCTATGCGAGCATGCCCGACGTTGAACTGGTTGCCGTCTGTGATACCGATTATGCTGCGGCCACCAGTCTGGCTAATATTTACCGTTGTCGCATCTATAGCGATTACCGTGATATGATGGCAAGCGAGGAGCTTGATCTGGTCTCGGTTGTAGTTCCCACCAAATATCACTTTGCCGTCGCCAGTGCTGCGATTGCGCACGGTATTCATGTGCTGGTGGAAAAACCCATTGCTGCTACCGTCGAACAGGGCTGGTTGCTGATTGAAGCGGCGCGTCGCCAGGGCGTGATTCTCACTGTCGGCCATATCGAACGCTTTAATCCGGCCATCATTGTCCTGAAAGAACAGCTCGATAAGCACGAGCTGGGGAACCTCTTCCAGATTATATCGCGTCGGGTCGGGCCATTTCCAGGAAGAATTAGAGATGTTGGCGTAGCTATGGATCTGGCAACGCATGAAGTAGACATTCTCAACTACCTGATCGGCTCGCCAATTGTTCGCATGCATGTTGAATTACACCGTCACCTTCACCAAAGCCACGAAGATATTATTTCCGTATTGCTCCGGTTTGAGAACGGTGTCATTGGCATCCTCGACATCAACTGGCTCACACCGACGAAGATTCGCGAGTTGAGTGTTATTGGTGAACGGGGCATGTTCGTTGCTAACTACTTAACTCAAGACCTGACCTTTTACGAGAACGATTCGTGTCAGGGGCAGGCCTGGCCGGAGCTGGCCCTGCTTGGTGTCAGTGAAGGGCGAAGCATTCGCTTGAAGATTGCACGCCGTGAACCTCTTTATGAAGAGCTACGTAGCTTTTGCGATGCAGTCCGTTACGGTATGGCGCCGGTTGTTAGTGGTGAAGCGGGTGTGGCAGCGCTTGAAATTGCGAATCAGATTGTCAAGGTTGGGTTGCGCGAACAACCGGCATCTGGACTGATCGAACGGGCACTGGCAGTCGGTGGGTGAAGGGGGCTTTTCAACGTTTTGCCCCTGCCCGGCCGTGCACGGTAGAGGCAGCTTCGGTCCTCTCACCTGCTCGCCAGGGCTTTTCAACGTTCGCACTCCACCCAACAGCGATAAGGAGGCGAGCGGAGAGGAAAGCGAAGTACGCCGCTCATAGCATGCGCGCAGCGCTGCTGCGCCCCGACCGATCTTCTCCTGGTGTCCCAGGTCCATCTGGCGGGCATTGCCGTCCGTCCAACCATTCTATCAGGCTTGCCATTGCACCGCGATGGTAACGATGAACCCAGTCCGGATCACTCCAATCAATTGGACCATCCCGGATGTCGAACAGCGTATGCTCGGCTCCTTCAGCGACGTAGAGACTGGCTCCGTATGACCAGTGAGCGTTATGGGCAGCCACTGCGCCTGGACCAATCCGCTGCAACTCCGGTTCACTGTCGGCAACGATCACATGCACGGGTGCTGCAATCGCAGGGATCTCTTCTGGTCCTAGCAAATTTGAAAGCAGGGCCACGCCGCAAGGTGGAGTTGCCGCAACATATTCGGCGAATAATTCAGCGACATACCGCGTACCGATACTCTGCGCAACGATGAATACTCGTTGGGGGTCAATGCCAGCCTGATCGACGGCAGTACGATAAGCGGCCAGCGCATCAGTCGCTTCACAACAACCATATGTACCGGTGCTAGCGCCGGTGCCACGTTTATCGAAACGGAAAACAGCATAGCCGTCGGCTACCAGCAATTCGGCCAGATAACCGTAGGCATCACGGTCGACCGGTCCTGAGTGATGAATGATCACAACCAGCGCCGGACGTTCCTGATTGCGTGGCAGGGTCAACTCACCGGCCAGGGTTGTACCATCATCAGCCGTAAAGCGCACTTCGCGTCGTTCGGCACTGATCGGATCGAGCGCCGGTGTAGGTCGTGCTTCCGGTTGGTACGATACGGCACAACCCATAACCAGGAACATGATCAGGCTTATTGCCAGTCTATGGCAGGGTAGCCCGTTGCGGAGCAAGTGCAATAATTGCGCCATCAACACTCTTCCAATAGAGAACGCCGTTCTCATCAATCGCCGGTCCGAATACCGGTGGGGTGAAAAACAAGTCGTAAACTTGCGTCGTGTAGAAGTAGATGTAGAATCCTGGATCGAGCAGGTAGCCACGACCTGGGTCTTCGTGCCTTGTTCCACAGTAGTGTTGAGCGCTATTTAGTTGATCGCATGTGCCAGGCATAAGCGTATTGGTCACACCGACCAGTTTCGTGGTGAGAATTGGATTGCTCGCACTATCTCCACGACTCGGTGAACGATCGGTGATCTTCACTCCAGCCATAGCCATCCAGTGAGAGTAAAAAAGTGCATCACCTGCCATCGTCATTGAACCTAATTCGTCGACCGGCATCCGCCATTGCCAGCCATTTTTATCCACATCGATAAAGCGGATATTGCCCGTACTGAGGTCCATCTCGCCCACAGCGCCCTCTTCACGGCTGTCACAATTCGTTGGCGAGAGGCATGCCTGGCTACTCCGCCATGTTACATAGGCTACCTCGCTCCCGTCATCAAGCTGTCGAATGACGGCTTGCGGGGGTGTTGAGTAGTAATCATCATTGTTACCAATCCCGCCGCCAAGCACTGGCGCTACGTAGCGCGGTTGACCGGTTGCCAGATCGAGGACGAAAAACGATTGATATTCTGGTTGCTGGGTCAAGAAGGCGCGGATTTCTTCGAGCGTGTCAGTTTGATCGCGATCTGGCGCCCAGGTACGCTGCCACAGAAAGTACGAACGAATAATCACTACTCCCTGTGTCTCGGCAACTGCCGGGTACGTATCAGGAAATGCCGTCCATTGCCGTTGTGGGTCGCGTCCGGCATTGACTGATCTGCGCCAGACTTGGCTGCCATCACTGACACGAATAGCACGTACCGTCTTATCCTCGGTGGCAATGATGATCATTCCGCCATTCCGAGCCGTGTACGCTGGTGAGGCAAGAATGCCAGCGCCTGGGTTGAATGACCAGCGAAGACTTAGATCGGTTGCATTGAGGGAAACCAGCCGCCCACTGGTACCTTCGCCGTTATTGCGCCCCTTATCGATGATCGAGCCAACGTAGATGACATCATCGACCAGCAGGGGCGACATCTCGATCGGGCCGCCAATATCATACGAATTCATGATGGTACCGTCACTCGCCCTCAGACTGTAGATGCGACCATTGGTTGATCCAACAAAGATACGTCGTAAGCCGGGATGGTAGGCTACCGTTCCTAAAACCTTTCCCCCTACCGATCGACTCCAGGCCAGGGTGCCATTATCGACCCGAATAGCCCGAACAATACCATCGCTATGACCAACGAACACGAACCCTTCACCGATAACCGGTTGCACAGCTTTAGGTAAATCGAGGTGATCAACCGCGGGACCTGCATTACCACCACCCGCCGGACCATTCCAGATCCAACGAAACCGGAATGGTCCCTCAACCCGTATTGGTGTGTAACCAGTACGCTGCGGATTAGCGGCCAGTTGATACCAGCCAACTGTTCGTGGTGAGTTGACAATAAATGGTAAATAGACTTTCGATTGGTGTTGGACCGGTGAAATGGTCGAGGCTACGAGCGATGGTTGGGGTGCGGAATGGCTCAGATTGAGCGGGTGAAGACTCGTTATGAACACTACTGTTAAAGTGAGCACACTAACGGTTGCAATGAAGACGACCATCGTTTTCATATTTGCTCCCTTCATTACAGAACCAGTCATCAGCGATCGCGGGGAGAACGGAGGGGTGGGAAGTGATCTTGCTCCTAATTATAGAGTGTCGTCGGTGTATAGTGGGATAGGACATTAGTACTTATTAGTCATAAGTGCTATCCCAAGAATATATTGAAAAGTATTATATATTACTATTGACAATCTATTATTTTGTGATAT
>JAGHYT010000237.1:0-3467 GCA_017743535.1 Chloroflexus sp. | reverse complement strand
GTCCATTAGTGTCGTAGTGAATCTCGAAGCGACGAGTGGTTGTATCAAGGAACTCGAAATCGAAGGTTGCGGGTGTGAACCATACCTGATCGCCGACCTGCAACTCAGCGGCGTGAACCAGCCAACCGTCACACTTCTTCCACGGATTGCGACTCTGAAAGTAACGCCTGCGCGTCGTCGGCTCGACCGGATCATCCAGAAAGACATAGGGATACCAGAGATCCTCAGTCTTACCGTCGCCCATCATAGCGGGAATATGCCAGGTCAGGCGACTGTCATCCCGCTGCATGGTTACTTCGTACCACTCAGCGAATTGACTCGCCTGATCAGGCTGGAAGCGGGGGGGTAACGGGTCGCCCTTACTTGCCATTTTCCGTGCACAACACAATACCTCCCACACGCTGGCCATTGTCTGGCGCTCCAGCATCGCCCGTCCGGCATCGAGCACAGCGCGCAGCGGGTTGGGGCGCGGCGCAAATACTACACTCAGGTGCAGCGGCAGGCGATTCCGCACTTTCCCCATCTCGCGCTCGTACTTTGTCTTGATCTGTCTAATCACTTCTAGCGCCTTATCCGCCGGTACGAGCCCCATGAAGACACGAGGCTCGGCGAGGAGAGGCAGGGCGGGAACAAAGGAACCGTTGGCAATCGGTGCTGCATCCTGGCTGAGCGTGATGCTGCCCAGTTGACGACGCTTGCCGGTATCATCAGATGCTTCGATCGGAAAGGTCTTACTCTGTTTCAGGATATCCTGAATCTTTCCTGAGCGCATGAGACTATTCAGGTACGTCAGATTATCGCAGGTGACAAAACTGTTCCCATCCCACAACACGCTGAGCCTGATACCTTCAGGTAACACCAGTTCATACGTATGATAGGGCACCAATGTCTGAACGCTCAGGCTACCCTGAATCTCCAACCGTGGTCCGGCGCGCCCCACCACGCGACCAATCACCGAGTCTGACAACATGCCCGGCTCTGTCGGTCCGACCTGTTGCCAGAATGCGCGCGTCGTTTCCCAGATTCGGCGCAGACGGGCGAAGGAAGGATTTTTGGAAACCTTGTCGGCGGTACGATGGTTGTTATCTGGTTGACGAACAACCAGGGTGCGCACCAGATCACCCGCGAGCCAGCCGTTCAGATCAAACGCACCGACAATGAGCGCATAGCGACCATGGATATCGGTCAGCTCATCAATCCAGATAGTCGGGTGATCACCACAACACAGCGTGTGTACCCACTGCTGCGCTCGATCAGCACGTCGCTGTTCGCATACATCACAGACCTTGCGCTCTCGCGCCTGAGAGCTGGGTCCCTGCGGGCGTAGACCGCAGACTGTGCAGACTTCAGCATTCTGACCGTGCCAGAGTGTTTCGAGCCATTGAGGGTCAGTAGTTTCGCGTATGTCCTGTTTGAGATGTTTCGCAATCGGTGGTAACTCCTGCGGAGCTGGCTGACCCTTCCACGGCTTATCGTCCAGATAGAGTTCAGGCACACGTTCGTGCCGCATGGCGAGAGATGAATCATTCTTTACTGTTCCAGCAGCAAATTCACCTCGAATAAGATCTCTCAGGGTCTTTCTCTCTCCACCATCTTGAGCAACTTGAGACTGATCCAGCAGGTTCTCAATGTCCGGCACGACGAAGACCGGTCCATTCTCGTCGCGATACACCTCCAACCCTAGCGGGTAGGTCTCTTCAATCAACGTTTGCACTCGGTTCCACGCATCGCTTAGCAACTCGCGACGCGCCAGCAAGTCGGGAATACGTGAGACTGAAAGCAGGTATTGCAGTCCGTCAACACGAATACTCAGTAAACGCCAGGCAACATCTGAAGGACTGCGTTGTTGGGTGGTAAGCACACATCGAGCCAGTTCAGCCTTGTAGAGCGCAGCAACAATCGAAGACCAGTCCCACAGCGTGACTTCATTGATCGGGCGGCGGGTGTCGCCTGGCGCACCTCGGAATTGCAGATATAGTTCATATATAAAATCTTTCCTTGGCTTCCCAAATTGAGAAATAACCCGAATCAGATTGTTGTCGAGCGAACTTACTATAGACAACGTAAAGCCAAATGGACTGACTATCTCTTGCGAACTTCCTCCATCTGCTGCATCTTCCTTTTCCAGGTGGGCAACTGCGTGAGCATGACCCAGTGTCCCTGCCAAATATACCAGGCTGTTGCTGAGAATGCGTTGAAAACTACCGTACTTATCAGAGACGAGCGGTCGGCCCCAAAGAAGTATTTCGAGAAAATTTCCATCTCCAATACCCGCAAGTTTGATCGCCCTATTTGGAAGTGATAGATTATGTCTTTGTAGAGTTCTCCACAACGCCGTAGGGTGTAATGCTTCCTGGAGACGAGCACACTGACCGAGATTTGGTGTTAGAAACGACCAGTACTGCAATTTTCGCAGGTCAGTATCAGAGAATACAGCCTTGTGAGGATTGACCCGGGGATTTCCTATACATGAATTAGCGTTGAATCCTACTCCACCGGGTTGGTAGAATGCATCGGCGCACTTCCCCATGTCATGCACCCACGCAGCCATCTCTGCCAGTAGCAGATTATCTCGTGCTGTAACCAATGTGTTCAAATCGTAGCTCATGGGCCTGTTCCTCCGATTACCTGCCACAATTGCCAATAGGTATCGAACGCACCCATTCTACAGGCGCAGCGGCGCTGCGCCACTTCGAGCGTGGAGGCTATCGGCATTGGTGGGTCGAGTCGAGCGATACATGGTTAGCGGACGGTCGCAGAAAGTTTGTTCAATTGGCTAACATCCGACCCCTTGTGCACCTCGCCCGTGACCGGCGAATCAAACAAGACCATCCGTTCTGGGTTGTGCCCTATGCGCAACACATCCACGCAACGCGCCAGTTCGGCTTCGAGCCTGGCGCGACGTGATGCTATCGGATCGGATGGCGACGGCATTACAGCGTGGTCTTCAGCCGATGTTCTACCTCTGCTGCCAGATCACTCAGCCGTTTTCCCCTCAGGAAAAGCGTCTGTGTAGCGATGCGTATCTCGCCATCCACTAGGTCATCTGAGGCTATGCCGAAGCCGCTGCTCGTCTTCGCGCCAAACCCATAGGTGCTCAGCATCGCCTGAATGCCCTGCGCAACGACCACGAGATCGTCGGCGCTCTGCTGCACATCGACCGCCGTGCCGGTCGGTACATAGAGCAGTATCAACTCGCCCTGCGCACCGGCTGGCACGCATTCCAGCAAGATCGGACCGCGCGCGCCAACTCCCTTTTCCCGGTTGTGCGGGTTAATCACCTTTAGACTGAGGCGGTCGAAGAAGGTTGGGAAGAACTGCACAGACCCGGCACGAAATGCCTCTTCTTCACCCCTGACATTGCCAAACAGCCGTATCATTTGCCGGTCTTTCGTTTCCTGTTCCAGGGTTGCATACCCGCGCATCTGGCGCAGCGCGGCACGCAGGGCGCCTTTCCATCCCGACGG
>JAGHYT010000236.1:0-3478 GCA_017743535.1 Chloroflexus sp. | reverse complement strand
GGCCGGGGGTGTGGGCCGCCCGCACCTTCCCCCCTGCCCTCTTCCCCTTCCACCAGCGACGAGGAAGGGGGAACGTGGGGTGACTGGAGAAAGGTTGGCACCTCCTCACGCAATGGTTGCGCAGGCACGGTACGTTCCCAATAAGAATTTCGGGTTTTTGATCAAGCTCTTAGTTGTGCAGGCCAGTGGCTCGCGTTGTGCGATGTGCAACTGGAACCCATCGTCTGCGTATCCCCCGCAAGCGCGAGCAGAGGGGTGGAACCCTTCTCTCGCGCCTACCCTGCTTTCCGTCGCCACTGTCGGCCAGGATCAAGAACGTTGAAAACCCCTACACCCGACGCCCAAACTGCCGTTCCAGTTGGGCAGGCGTCATGAGGATCATCGTCGGACGACCGTGCGGACAGGTGCGCGGACTGACACACTGTTCAAGCTGCTGCAACAATTGACGCATCTCATCGTGAGAAAGGGGTTGGCCGGCGCGCACTGACGTGTGGCACGCCAGCGTAATCAACATTGCTTCGTGCCAATCGCGAGGACTACTGCCACCGCGCCCGGCAAGATACTCGACAATCTCGTGAATTGCCTGTGCTAACTCATCGGTCGGCAGAGTCGCCGGTATTGCGCGAACCAGGACACCAGTTCCCCATGGTTCGATCACAAATCCCCATTCAGCTAATCGATCAGCATTCCCCAGCAGAAGCGCACTCGCTTCTGGGCTAACCTCAACGGCCTGGGGAATAAGTAACTGCTGCGACTCGACGGCACGCTGAGCGTACTGGTTCATTAACTTCTCGTAAGTGATGCGTTCGTGCGCCGCATGCTGGTCGATCAGGTACATCCCTTCGGGTGCTTCAGCCACGATGTAGGTTAACCCTACTTGCCCAACCACCCGCAATGGTGGCAGCGCAGCAGTCGGAGTCGGGGTTGAAGTTGGAGGCGACAGCGGACGGTTTGAATCATCAAGCACAGGGGCGTCCATTGGCATTTGCAACGGAGTATCTGGCATAGTCGCCGACGATCCCGCATCCCAGCGTGATCGGTCACGATCCCAGGCCGAAGCGCCACCCCCCCACGCCGACGGCTTTGTGCTCGCTTCCTGACCCAACCGACGCAACTCAAAGCGTCGCTGGACTGTCGCCGGATCAGGGGCTTCCCAAGTCGGGACTCCGGCTCCACTGATCAGGGCGTCACGAATAGCTCGTCCCAAGACACTGTAGACATGGGCAGCATAACGGAACTTAACCTCGCTCTTTGTCGGGTGTACGTTCACATCGATAGCCGCCGGATGCACGCGCAGATCGAGAATGACTATCGGAAAACGCCCCTTCATTAACATGGTGTGATAAGCATTTTCGACCACTGCCGCCAATGCTCCACGCGGTTGCAAGGCGCGCCGGTTGGCGAAGAGTGACAGATAGTTGCGCGAGCTGCGGGTCAGTTCTGGTGGTGAAATGAGACCACTCACGGCCACCCAGGTCTCATCGGCGCCAGCCTCTGCCTGTACCGGTAACAACGCTTTGCCCACTTCTAGCCCATATAGCTCGACAGCCACCGCCCGTAGATCACCATCGCCGCTAGTTTGCAATGCCATGCGTCCATCAATGAGCAGCGTAAAACTGACTTCAGGGTATGCCAGCGCGTATTGCTGCACAACTGCACTGATGGCACCGGTTTCAGTTGCTTCAGAGCGGAGATACTCGCGACGGACAGGCGTATTGTAGAAGAGGTTCCGCACTGTGATCGTCGTACCCACCGGACAACCACACGGCAGACGCGATTGCACTTCACCACCAGCAATCCGCAGCTCAACCCCAAGCTCGGCATCAGCAACCCGAGTAACACAAATAACCTGCGCAACACTGGCAATACTCGGCAATGCCTCACCGCGAAAGCCTAACGTCCGAATTGCCCATAAATCATCAGCCGAGCTGAGCTTACTGGTCGCGTGGCGGGCAAAGGCTAGTTCAACCTCATCGGCCGGGATACCACACCCATCGTCTTGGACGCGAATCTCGCGCAAGCCACCACCCCGTACTTCGATCAGAATCCGCCTCGCCCCGGCATCGAGAGCATTTTCCAGCAGCTCCTTTACAACCGAGGCCGGTCGTTCAACGACTTCGCCGGCGGCGATCTGCGCGGCAATGGTTTCATCAAGCAGACGAATGGGCATACAGCATCATCCGGTGTCTTATAAGCCAGATGCGATTGTGCACCAAGAACGAGACAACGTTCGCGCTGCGATGATCAGATAATCAAACAAACGTTCGATTATTATTCTACCACGTTTTATCGCTGTCTATTCACACTAGCAGCAAATATCCGATCAGCGAGTCTCAGTTGGGATGATGGTTGCTGGAACGGTGATCGTTGGAATCGGCGTAGCAGTGACAACAATCGTTGGTGAACTGAGCAAGGGGACGGGTGAAGGCTTATCGTTTACCAGAATCGAAACGGCCAGGCTTATCAGCAAAACAAACACCAGAACAGCACCTCCCAAACCGATCGGTGAAAGGGGTCGTGCCATTGGTGGTGTTGTCGGCCCTGCTATTACAGCGACCGTCCCGGTCGACACATCACTTACCGTTGGCTCAAGACTATCAACTTGAGCAACAACGACCGTAATATTATCAGGACCACCCCGCCTATTTGCTTCATCCACCAGCCGTCGGGTAGCAACGTCGAGAGGGTGCATACTGACAATCGCTGCGATCTCATCGTCAGTCAGCAAACCATGCATCCCATCTGTCGAGAGCACAATGGTGTCACCCGACAAAAGAGGTTCGCGAAAGAGATCAACCTCCACGTGGGATTGATGGCCGATAGCGCGGGTAATGATATTGCGGATCGTTGACGTGCGGGCCTGCTCAGCGGTGAGGAGACCAGCAGCCACCTGATCGCCGATTAGCGAATGGTCATTGGTCAGTTGACGAATCTGACCTTCACGCACCAGATACGCCCGGCTGTCACCGACATTCGCAACGTAGAGGGTGTTATGCCAGAAGAATGCCGCTACTGCCGTGGTGCCCATCGTGCCACGACCTTCTTGATATACCCGCTGGTTCGCAGCGATAAAGGCCTGGCGCAACCCTTCAGCCGGATCGCTATTTGGGCGAAAAGATTCGATGATCGTCTCGACCGCTAACTTGCTGGCGACTTCACCGGCGAGATGACCACCCATTCCGTCACAGACAACGAGCAGCGTGCCCTGGTCGATCTCAGCACTCCCGAAAGCGTCTTGATTAACCTCACGCCGCTGACCAACATCGGTTCGGCCATTATATCGCACACGCATTGGCGACTCCATTGCCTCAATGCCTGCCATCATTACAAACGTCGTTTACAGACGCTCTCAGAGCGTGATCGAAAACTCGAATTTCTCATGAGGCTCGTACCGTGCATCTGCAACCATTGTTCTGTTCCGCCAGGCACCGCACGTTCCCGCTGCCGAGCGGGCTGCCCTCACCCCCGGCCCCTCTCC
>JAGHYT010000235.1:0-3517 GCA_017743535.1 Chloroflexus sp. | reverse complement strand
CGGTGGTCGCTGCGGCGCTGGCGGTTCCGCCCGATTCGTCAGACGTTGGTTCCGACATCGTTGCGACGACTGACGATGACGAAGATGACGCGCTGCAGACGATTCCGGCGGACGCACTGCTCGCCCCGGACGGCACGCTCCGTCTGGAAGGAACATTCAACGGCACAGTGGACCTCAGCGGCTGGCATGTGACCCTCAACCCGGAGCGCGGAATAAAAACAGCTACTTTGCAGCGCAGTTTCGCCAGCTGGCGGCCCGACGTGGCAAGAACAAGGCGGTTATCGCGGTCGCGCATTCGTTGTTGGTGGCTGCCTGCCATCTCTTAACCCGAAAAGAGCTGTGTCGCGAGCGCGGCGTGAACTCTTTTGACGAGCGAGAACAGACGGCGGTCGAGCGTCGAACCATCCGGCGATTAGAGCGCTTGGGCTACCGAGTAGAATTGGCGCCTGCCCAGGCTACCTGAGCTGGCATTTTCAGAGCAGTCTAATTCTGAGCACCAGAGCATAGCGTATGGCCTTGTGCCCTTCCGGTAGTTCCATACTGTCCTGCGACGCTACCTGTCCCAATAGCACGACCCTCCATTATGTGCTCGATAGTCCTGGTTCTCGATAGCGACCCGCCTGCATTTCAAAGAGCTCTGCATAGCGCCCCTGCCGTGCAATCAGATCATCATGGGTACCGGCTTCGGTAATCGCGCCGTCCTCCAGCACGACAATATGGTCAGCCATTCGCACACTAGAAAAGCGATGGCTGATGAGCAGTGCTGTCTTCCCGCGTACCAACTCACGGAAATGTCCAAATAATCGCTCTTCAGCCTCAGCATCAAGCGCCGCCGTGGGTTCATCGAGAATCACAAAAGCTGCATCACGCACAAAGGCGCGCGCGAGAGCAACCTTTTGCCACTCACCGCCAGACAGGTCTACGCCTCCCTCGAATTGGCGTGTGAGGTGTGTCTCATAGCCAGCGGGCAGTTTTGCTGCTATCGAGTCGGCGCCTGCCCAGCGAGCAGCACGCTCCACCTGCTCATCTTGTGGGTCAATACCAAGATCCCCAACGGCAATACTTTCACGAAGAGTGAGGGCAAAGCGCGCAAAATCCTGATACACCACCGCAATACGTCGGCGTAGCGATGATAGGTCATAGGCGTGCAACGGTAGATTGTCGAGTAGTATCTGCCCGCTCGTTGGGTCGTACATGCGCGTGAGCAACTTCACAAGCGTGCTTTTCCCAGCGCCATTTGCACCAACGAGCGCAGTGACTTTACCTGGTGGAAGGCGCATGGTAAGGTTACGCAAAACGTCCTTATTGCCATCAGGATAACGGAAGCTCACCTGCCGGAACTCAATGCCCTGTGATAGTTGTGCAGGTGCACGAAGGCCCGTACCATCGGGTAGTGCGATTGTTGGTTTGGCGCGATCAAGGAAGGCAAAAAGACCACGTAAGTGGAGCAAAGATTCGTATAGGAACCCGTACCACGAAGCAAGGATCGCCACGCGGCTTTGTGCTTGAATTACCACGTTGAGATATAGTGCGATATCACCAAGGGTAAGGCTACCAGTGCTAGCACGCATTGCGACGTAAGAGAAACCGCCTGCAAGTGCGATGGCGTGTAGTACACCAAACCAAGCCGACTTCTGTAGCGTCGCGTATCGAATATGGGTTACCTGCCGCAACGCAGCATCACGCCGGGTACGAAAACGCTCGAGAAAGAAACCTCCCAAATTGAAGACCCGCACTTCTTTGGCAGCGGTTGGATCTGTCGTGACAGTCGCACAGTATTCCATCTCCCGCGCTGCACGTGACTGTTCAGCAAGTGTTTTATACTTCCGCTGATTAAGACGACGTTCGGCTAGGAGGTGCGGGACAGTGACAGCTAGGAGTACAAGAGGTAAGAGCGGGTGCAGTTGAATAAGCGAGAAAAATAGACCGATGAGGGTCAACGCGGTGCCAACGCCTTGCTGGAGAAAGGCAAACAGGCGTGGCGGATGATAGGCAGCCTCTCGTATCAGCTGCAGCGTATCTTGAAACGATGCACTCTCAACCTTGACAAGGTCTGTCAGCCGAACTCCAGCCTCCATTAGTCGGAAATCCACTTCAGCGACAGCTCGATCTTCAAGCCACGCAGCCAGGCTCTGCTGGAATGGCTGCAGTCCAGCCATCACTAGCAGCGTCAATACGTACAGCCCAATCAGAACCGTAACCATCTCACCGTCAGGTGCTCTCAACGACAGGTGGTCGATAAGCAGTTTCATCAACCACACCTGGAGGACAGGCGCCAGACTCAGTACAACTACAATAACTACATAGAGGGCCGTTGTACGTGGTGTCGCCTTGCTAACTATGGTCAACCCGCGTTTCAAGACACGCAGATCCTGAAGTAAGCCACGCCAGCCAGGCTGTCGTTGATCCAATGCCATTGCCTCAGTTGGCATATTACTCATAGCAGCCACACAGTTCATTCGGCTTAATTGTGACCAAGATACTGCGCTGCTTGTATACGATACAATCGCGCATACTCACCGTTGCGCTTCATCAGTTGATCGTGGCTTCCTACTTCTTGCACAGAACCGCCGGCAAGATAAACAATGCGGTCAGCCATTCGCACAGTCGAAAGACGATGGCTGATAAGGAGTGTCATGCGGTTACGCGTCAAGGTGTGGAAGCGAGTGAACATCTCATACTCGGTTTGCACATCAACAGCCGATGTTGGTTCATCCAGGATCAGCAACTGACAATTGCGAACAAATGCGCGTGCAAGCGCAAGCTTTTGCCATTGGCCTCCGGAGAGTTCAGAGCCACCGAACAGGCGGCCTAGTCGTGTATCAGGGCCGTGTGGTAGTTGTTGAATCACCTCATCGCTACCAGAGAGTACAGCTGCAACTTGCAACTTTTCCTGGTCATAGAGCGCATCAATCTGTCCTATTGCAATGTTTTCTCGTGCTGAAAGCTCGTAGCGTACAAAATCCTGAAAGATTACGCCGATCTCCTTGCGAAGCTCTACTAAATCATATTCGCGCAGATCGACACCATCGAGAAGAATTCGACCCTGCGTTGGATCATAGAGCCGGAGTAGCAACTTAACGAGCGTCGTCTTGCCGGCGCCATTCAGACCAACAAGCGCAACACTCTCACGTGGGCGTATGTGTAAAGAGATATCTCGCAGAACGGGCGTCGTGCACCCTGGATAGGAGAATGTCACCTGCTCGAAGACAAATCCTTCATTAATTGGTCGGGGAACACGATGGGGCGTGCGTGAAAGAGGGAGATCCGTGGGCGCATCGAGAACGCGAAACAGGCTTGGCAGAAAGCTGAATACGCCTGGAAGGATGCCGATATCAGCACCAAGGTCAAATAATGCAAGCTGTAGTAGCGTTGCTGCTCCGCCATACAGTGAAACATCGCCTATTGTTCGTTGACCTTGAAGTACGAGTGAGACCAGGTAGAGATACACCAATGCAACTACTACTCTGTCAAGCATGAATCTTTGGATACAAATGTTTCAGTTTCATGCGGGCAT
>JAGHYT010000234.1:0-3529 GCA_017743535.1 Chloroflexus sp. | reverse complement strand
GGGCTGGGGGTGAGGGTGGCTCCTCACCTTCCCCTGTCCCCTTTCCTCTCTCCCACAAAGAGAGGAAGGGAGAACGTGGGGGCTGGAGAGAAAGAACGTTGGAAACCTGAGTTCGATCCGATACTCTCTGAAAGATGGGAAACACGGGGGCTAGCGAGAAAGAATGCTGGAAACCCTTCACGTCATAGTCACACGGGCACGGTACGCGCCCAATGAAACGTTTTTGATCAGGCTCTAAGCTGTTCTCTTCTCGACCGCGTATCGCGTTTGATCATGCAATACTGCTACTATGTCGTCGTATTCGTTCTTGGAATAACCGTACACAGTCTATGATAATCCCTATCCTCACGCTCCTCATTGTTGCAGCCACGATTATTGGTATAGCCGCTGGTCGCTGGCCGTTCATAAGGGCCGACCGTACCATAATTGTGCTGATCGGATCGGCCCTTTTGCTTGGCATTGGCGCCATCTCTCTTGAAGAGGCATACGCTGCGCTTGATCTGGATACCATCCTCTTACTCTTCAGCATGATGGTTATCAACGGCAGTCTCTTCCTCTCCGGCTTTTTTGGCCTCATTACGCAACGAGTCGTACAATTCGCCCGTGGTCCTCGCTCGTTATTAGCCCTGGTTATTGGGGCGAGTGGAGTATTGTCGGCTCTATTTCTCAACGATACCATCGTGCTGATGATGACACCGATTGTCCTCGATGTGACCCGCACGTTACGTCGTAACCCACTACCATACCTGATCGGTCTGGCAGTAGCGGCGAATATCGGTTCAACGGCTACCATTACCGGTAATCCGCAAAACATGATCATCGGTAACTCCTCGAATATACCCTACCTCGATTTTGCCATTGCCCTGACCCCAACCGCTCTCATTGGGCTGGTGATCTGTTGGTTTATCGTCGTGCTGGTCTATCGTGACGAATTCCGGAGTGGTACTCTCACAGCACCTGATGTTCTACGCATACGCATCTACCGTCCGCTCCTCCGCAAAGCAGCGCTGGTCATCAGCTTCATGCTGATCGCATTTCTCATCGGTGTACCGGTTCCGCTGGCAGCATTTTTGGCGGCGGCCACGCTACTCACCACACGGCGCTTGCGCCCTGAGCGCGTGTTCAAAACCATAGACTGGAACCTGCTCACCTTTTTTGCTGGACTGTTTGTCGTCACACACGCGCTCGATGTTCAGGGTTGGACGGAGCTCCTCTTTACTACCCTGCTGCCATTAGCTCAGGCCGGAATGGTACCGTTTGGCATTGTATCGGTCATTCTCTCGAATCTGATCAGTAATGTACCGGCCGTGCTCTTGTTACAGGAATTAGTACCTGCATTTGCCGATCAACAGCGAGCGTGGCTAACGTTAGCCGCAACTGCAACCTTGGCCGGCAATCTAACGTTGCTCGGTTCGGTTGCCAACCTGATCATGGCCGAACTGGCTGCACGCTAGGGAGTACGGGTAAGCTTTAGCGCGTATCTGAAGGTCGGTCTGCCGGTAACCATCCTGACCGTCATCGTGAGTCTGGTATTAGTTTGAAAAAAGGTGGCAGCGGTACCGTGCTCATCAATTGCCGACATGTGTAGCTAGCGAGAGGTTCCTGGCGCAAGAGGCTGGTATTGGTTCGCGCAAAAGGTGGTCGTGCTGCCGCATCACTCATACTTGCACGCAAAGAACGAGTATGGTACACTCGAAACGAACACGCCCTCGTAGCTCAGGGGATAGAGCAGCAGTTTCCTAAACTGCGTGTCGTGCGTTCGAGTCGCACCGGGGGCGCCACCAGCAAACGTGGGCAGCGAGATGTGGCTCTTCGCCCACGTTTAATTTTGGTATAGCAAAAGAAGAAACCATAACCACTTGATGGCTAGCGCTTTCTATCCATCAAGCCCGTCACCGTTCTGGTTGGCACGGATTGATGTTCGGCTCCTCCTCGCGTCTTGATGAGATATACATTAAGATGCGCGAATGCAAGCGGAGTCGAGATAGAAATAGCCAGATTCCACTTTTTGACGATCATCCTTGTGTGTGATGATCATGTCTGAGTAGAATAATACCCGTGATATGCAATCGTTTTGAAACGTTGCGACACCGGAGTATACCGTGGTTTTCCGTTCAGCTCCTACCCCCAATACCGTCGTCAGTCCACAAGATGCCGATCTCAACGAGATAGATCGTCTCGATGCAGAGCTATTTCAGCGACTTCAAAGGAAGTTCATTATTCACCCATCCCTCTCGCGGTTGCTGGTCAGTTTTCAGGCCAACAAGATGCGACCGGTCTATCGTTGGTATAAGTTCAAAGAAGCATTCTCGGCTGCGCTTGTTGAGTATCTCTTTCATACCTACCACGTCACCTCAGGGAGAATTCTGGATCCGTTTGCCGGAAGTGGCACTGCATTGTTTGTGGCCAGTGCGATGGGAATGCATGCTGACGGTATCGAAGTGTTACCCATCGGTCGTGAGATTATTACGGTCAAACAACTGCTGGATACAGGTTTGACCTCCGAAGATATTGAGACGTTGCGGCGATGGGCAACAGAACGTATCTGGGAACAGACAAATCTACGAATGCCACTCCCTGAAGTACGCATTACTCGCGGTGCGTATCCAGATAAGACAAAAGAGGCTATTGAGCGTTATTTAGGTTCCTGTCAACAGGAAAACGTCAGAGTGCAAGCTGTATTACGTTTTGCACTGCTCTGCATACTGGAATCAATTAGCTTTACCCGTAAAGATGGACAGTATTTACGATGGGATTATCGATCTGGACGTACACGAGGCCAGAAAAAATTTGACAAGGGTGATATTCTCGATTTTGACCAGGCTATCAGCGCCAAAATCGATGAAATCCTATCCGATATTGCTCCCGCTCAACAGACAAGTTTATTTCCCCCTGAGAAACTTCAGGGCAACATTCGTCTCTTCAATGGTTCGTGTCTGCGCATCCTCCCCGGACTACCTGATGCGGGATATGATGCCATCATTACGTCACCACCGTACTGTAACCGATACGATTATACACGCACGTATGCACTAGAACTCGCTCTTCTGGATGTTGATGAACAGAGGTTATCACAGCTCCGTCAAGAGATGCTCAGTTGCACGGTAGAACATCGGGCCAAAGATTTGCTGAATATCAACCCGAAGTGGTCGACCGTTCTGAGCATCGTTGACCAACAGGAATTACTTCAAACGATTCTACGGTATCTTGAAGATCAAAAAGCACAAAAAAATTGAACAATAATGGTATTCCTAGAATGGTAAGGGGATATTTTTACGAGATGGCTTGTATCATCTTCGAATGTGCGCGCATTATGAAACCAGGCGCTCCGTTATTTATGGTGAATGATAACGTAAGATATGCTGGAGCGAATATTTCCGTGGATTTAATACTGTCAGATATTGCTGAAAAGGTAGGATTGCAGGTTGAACACATTCTCGTTTTACCAGAAGGTAAAGGGAATAGTAGCCAGCAAATGGGGAAGCATGGTCGGACATCTTTGCGTAAATGTGTCTATGTCTGGAGAAAA
>JAGHYT010000233.1:0-3536 GCA_017743535.1 Chloroflexus sp. | reverse complement strand
ACTGTTGTTCGGACCGAAGAGCAGGTTCACTTTCCGTAGATGATCAATATGTCCCTGCCGAATACCGCGGAAGCGGTGAATAATGATGCGTTCAATCATAGCTACTCCCGTCATTTGTTGCTAAAAACGGTCCCAGGCCGCGATCAGCGAGGCGAAAACCCAACGGAGCTCGCTATCTGGCGTGTGTGTAACCACATCGCGTGCAAACCACACATGCGATCCGCGATACTGGAAGGCGGTAATGTAAGCATACAGCCACGATTTGGCATGTGTCCATCGATATCCATTCGATGCCATGAGATTGGTGAACTCAATCTCAGCTTTCTGCAAAAGTCTCTGGCAATTCTGCCCCGTAGCAACTATCCTGCTAACAACCTGTTGGTTAACAACGGGATTTTGCAAGATGTTCAGGATATATCCATCAAAATCACGTCTTGAAATTCCTGGAACTATAGCATCCGAGATATGGAGTACGAGATGCAGGCCATCTGCGTAATGCTCAAAAATATTACCATAAACTGGCGAGGGGGCAAACGAAATGCTGATCCAGAATCCAACAGTGTCACGCTGTTGAAGATCGCTCAAGAATTGGTCTTTACGATCTAGGGGGGTTGGGCTATCCTCCTGATCAAGCACGAACAGCACATTACCACCGGTGCTTAGCAAACCGAGTAGTGGGTTTGCTCTGGTGAGAATATCCACTACCGCATCATACCCCTCACGCGGACGGATGCCTGAAGGTAGTCGAGGAGTCAAACCGTTATGAAGAATCCCTTTCTGGTATAAAACATTTCCCACCTCGCGTTCAGTAGCGCCTTCAGTAATAATCAAGACTTCCGCACGACTCACGGCCCGACCTCCCGCATTCGCAGAAAACGTGCTAGCGGCGAGATCAGTTCGTCTGCACCAATTGTGCGCGGGTCGCCGAACAATTCCATCCAACTGCCAATCGACTCACCAGGAAATGTCTGAACCTGCAAGGTTCCCCCTACAAGCTGGAATCGAAGCGTACAGACGTTAGATGGGTTGAGCGACGTCTGTGGCTCGGTTTCTCTCATTGCAAGCGCAAGCCATGAAAGCACTTCCAGACTTTGGGTTGACATGAAAACCTGCACTGGCTTCCCTGCCACCAGCCGGGCAACTTCATCGAGCAACCGACCAAGAGTGGCGGGATGCATAAATAACTCCGGGTCTTCCCATAAGAACAATCCCGGCTCGTGCTGTTCGGCACGGTCAACCAGGGCGATCAGGGCAGCCAGCACCTTGAACGCATGACGTGCGCCATCGCCGAACTGATCGATCTCAAGCGGCAGGGTGCGGTCAGGAAGTTCCAGGTACCCGCCCCAGGTCGTGCCAGTTGGGGTTGGTTTCACATTCACCCGCATCCCCGCCATATCCGGGAATACGTGCGCCATGCTCTGCGCGATGCGGTCTTCCCACTTGTGTACCGTGCGATAGCACCGTTGCGCAAAGGCGCCTTCAAAGTGGACCTGAGCAGTGTGAACATCAAAGAAGAGCACATGCTCCGCCCTCCCATCACCCGCCTCTGCCCATATCGCCAGTCGATCTAGTGGTTGAGTATCGTTCCAGCGGTACACCCAGCGTTGATCCCACACATAGTGCCAGCGCTGCGAGGGGTGTTCTGGGGAATGGGTAGCGAGGATTGGCGGGATGAACTCCGGCGGCGCCTGGTTCGGCTGACTGAGCGAAAACAGGATTGTGCGCTGGGTGTCGGTCTTGCGAAACTGGTCCGGCGCTTCAGCGGCCAGACGAAGTCGGCGCAACGGGTATGTTGCCGGAAGATGGGGAAGCTCCAGCGTGAGATTCTGTTCTTTGTCCAGATCGATCAAAAAGGAACCTGTTTCACGCACCGCATAGCCATGGCGCCAGCGTAGCCGATCAGTGGGTGCATACGACAGAAAATCTCTCGTGACGAGGGTTGTCGCCGCGTGAACAGGAGGTTCGATCGTGTCAACAATGAGCTGGCAGGTTCGTCTGCTCAGGTTGCCCAGGTAGAGTAATTCCAGCAGCGCGGATTTGCCGCTGTTGTTTGGACCGATCAAGACGTTGAACGCCCGTAGATTTTTGATCACGCCCTCGCGAATACCACGAAAGCGGTGGATGGTCAGGGCTTGAATCATTGCAGCGCTCCCTATAGCAGTTGCCGAACAGCCTGAGTTGTTTGCGGCTGTTGTTGGGTCAGCGTACCCTGTACATTCAATGTCTGACTCCAGGTTGCTGCGTTCCCTAACGTCTGCGTCAGCGTATTTGCTATGTGCGATTGTGCAGGCAACCATGCCCACCCGTGAACGCGCCACTGGTTGCTGTTGCTATCGATACAGTATGCCCACGTTGCCGTGATCCGTCCCCGACGACGGTCGGGATGGCTGGCACCAAAAATAATCCGCTCGTCGTTACGATTCCACTGCCGACCGAAGCGCCATATGTTTTTCAATGCTGGCGTTACCGGTACAATGTTGTAGCGCTGCACCAATGGTTGCACCTGAATGCTGACGCGACTTATCCCTGGAATGGTTGTCCACCAGCCTGGCTGGACAGGAGTGAAATCGAACCGGAAGAACAGGAATTGCCGCAGATCGGGGTCGGCACTCGTGCTCTGTGATGCTGAAATCGTATTCCAGTTCGCCTGCTTTGCTGCTGCAAGCACATCTTCGCGATTGTCTACGCGAAACGCGCCATACCCCAACTGTGCTCTGGCGCCCAGGTTGCCCCAGCGTTCCAGAAACAGGAGCAGCGCCGCAATACGTTGCACCACCTCCGTGTCGCCGGTCAGTCGCAAGATGAAGGCACCCATGCGTCCCGGAGGCAGGAACCAGCCCCGTGTGCGATCACGGGGGCGAATGTTGAGCGGTTGAGGACCTGCCCAGATGGATTGCGTCTTGTCATCAACCACTCTCAAGCGAAACCGTCGTCGCCAGCCGGTTGCGCCGAAGACCTGGCACACATCGCACAGTCCGGCATCGCGCAGGCGTTGCGAAGGAGCGCTGGCTGATGATTTCTGATACTTTTCAGTGTCGAAGATGCATGTACCCTGACTCGGATCACATGCCTCCCCACCCAGCCCGCGCACAATCGCTTCATACCACCAGCGCAGGCTGCCAAGCAAACCGCTTTCGTGCAGCCGGTCGGTCGTCCCATCTACGCCGCCAGTCCAGAGGGGAGTCAGGGTTATGATCTGCACATCCATAGCGACCTCTGACGCTGTTTCAGAATGCCGGGCACCAGATGCGGTCGCCGCAATGGGGTGGTGAGACTCGAGTCTAATCCGCTGTACCCCTGGAACCATCACCCGCCCATCGAGTTTACCGGACGAAACATGCCGCTGTGAACGCGAAGGGCTTCCGTACCGTCCAGGATTTGATAAGAAGGCGCTAAAGCCAGATTATAGCAAATATCCGCCTGGGGCGCGGGCGCTCTTACAGGGGTAGGTTTTTGGGGAAGCTCCTGCGTGCCATCTTCCGTTTCAGGCATCAGGACGCCCAAACTCCCCCTTCTCCCCTTGTGGGAGAAGGGGG
>JAGHYT010000048.1:0-28427 GCA_017743535.1 Chloroflexus sp. | reverse complement strand
CCCCTGCTCCACTCATCCTCCCCCTTCCTCTCCCGCAGCGTGGGAGAGGAAGGGGGCCGGGGGGAAGGTGAGGGCCATCAGGCATGCTCCGCAGCACTGGCGCTGAAGCCGTTGTAACACGTTTCTATCGCATCGCGGATCGGATCAGCGATAAATCAAGCGAATCGACTCAACGATAATCGTGCCCCCATCTCCTGCACTGACCGGGTCAAAGCGGATACCACCGATCCTTTCCATCTGTTCAGCTATGCCATCGAATCGGAGGCGGTAGGTGGTCATATCTGTACCCGGCACAAGTGTAAACGAGATTGATCGTTCCTCACGCGCCTGGCCATTGAGATCGAGAAAGAATATTTGCGCATCACGCGCATTGGTCGTTGCCGCCAGCTTTACCTCTACCGCAACAATATCAGCCGATGAGAGAAGTAACGGCGGACTATTCAACCTGGGATCAATCCCCGGAATGATATGCCAGCCCGAAGGCGTTATACGCTCCGATTCTACCTGCTCAGCACGCCACCCCCAATGCCCCCGTCGAAAATCCCATCCTTCACCGCCAGCCAATACATTGGCACGTGGAATAAACCGGTAGACCGGTAGATCGGCCGGTAACGGGGCTATCTGCAACATCGACTGAATCGGCGCATAGCACGCAGCTACCGTCTCCGCAGTTAGCCCGAAACGCTCGGCAGGTGTTGGGGGTTGATCGGGTGGCGCCGGCAGTGGTCGTTGTGCCTCGTCGGCAATCAAGACGGCATAGCCAGCAGCGAGCACAGTTTCAATCCGCTGCTGAATACGAGCACAGGCTGCCGACCAATCGCCGCTACTGGCTGTCATCGCTTGATTGAGACCATAGACATTGTCGTGCCCCCAGTAATAAGGCAGATACAGTTCGAGCACGCCATCAGGCACGATAATCAGATCGCCAGGTTGAGTTATTGCCGCCACCGACTCGGCAATTCGCCGTTGTAAATCACGATGAGGATCACCCCGTTCGATGATAGTTGGCAAGTTAAGCACCAACATAACGATCACCAGCGCGAGACCCGCCCGATAAATCCACTGTATCGTCAATACTGCACTGAACAAGAGTGCCAGTGGTGGCAGACTGGCAATCCAGAATTCGATGTTGTCAGGTTCCCACCAGAGAAAGAACAGACCGTACACTATCAACCAGCTCAGGACACCGATCAACAACGGATGAGGCAAGCGCGAAAACGCGCTACGACCGGCCAGCAAGAGCATTATTCCGCTTATGCCAATAAATGCCCCACCCCGCAGAGCCAGCGTTTCACTCCAACCCTTCAGCAGTCCGGTCAACTTATTTTGATCAATTGCTCCGCCCCAAAAACCGGTCTGGGCGTATCCGGTCAGCCATGTCCACACCTCAGACCAACTCCGCATCCCACTTACCCCAAAGGCAACCCAGAGATACGCACTACCGACCACCACCACCAGCGGTAACAGGTAAGCAACTCCAAGCTGGTAACGAAGCTGTTGCGTCTTTGTGCTCAAGCCAATCGTCAGCAAAGCAGGCACCGCAAACAAGACATTTGTTTGATGGCCTAGAACGGCAAAACCATGAACCAAACCTAACCACGCCGATAGTTGCCACGTTGGAGTTTGCACAATTCCGAACATCAGCCAGAGTCCAGCGATCAGTGCCACCACTGCAAGGGTATACACTTCAACTTCGACGGCGTAGTACCAGTAGGCATAGCTGAAACCCATACTGATACTCGCTATCAATGCGGCGCCAGTTGACCGAGTGACTGACCTGCAAAGAACAAAAAGCACTGTCACCCCGATCGCACCGGCAATCGCATTGATAACCTGAAGCCATACAGCAACACTACCATGCCATCCGATAACGGTTGCCAGTGCCCGAATTACTGCACCCAAGGGGCCATATAACAGGTGATGTGGATGAAACAACTCTGACCATGGCTTCCGGTCAACATCGAGAATGTACGAAAGAGCATCGAAGGTGTGCACATTGGTCAATGTTAAACCATAGAGGGTAGAAAAAACCAGCAAGAGAATGAATACCAACCAGCGTAATCTAATCCGCGACAGAACAGCATCAAACGTTGTCATAACAGTAGTTGAGTGAGACATTCCACATTGCACACAAAATACCACACGGACAGCTTCCCTACATACCCCGTCCTTAAACTTCCCGAACGGCGTAATCAGACCCTCGCTAACGATCAAAATATCACGGTCACTTGTACCAGTATCCAAGATAAGTGCCAGGGTGAGAATAAAACCCTTGCTGCCGTCACTCTCTCTTGAATATTCCTTGTCCAAAGGGTGTTTACGCTACCGCCTCATTCCTCTCCCTCAAGGGGAAAGGAAGATGGTAAGGGGGGAAGGTCAGGGAGCTGCCATTCCGTAAGCCGACCGCCCTAACGGTTGGACAACAATATAGACAGGATTCCACTCGTTCATAGCAAAACGAGACCGAAGACCCGCACTCCAAATCAAGAGACATTTCTCAGACACTCTTCTTGTTCCCTTGCCACATACCAGAAAGAAAAGTCGGCGATGGAGAGAGGTGAAACGACCTTCCCGCTACTCTACCGGTTGCACGACAATCTGATCACCGATCGTTGTTTGCGTCGCGGCAATCACCCCAACCGGCAATTCAAGCACATAACGAGCCTGGTGATGGCCGGCGTAGAGACGCCAGGGTGGCAGATTTGGATAAAGCGCCACAACCCTCCCATGCCGATCTACGAAGATCGCATCAATAGCGAAGCGCATAAAGAGCATATGAATACTACTGCATGGTTCAATGAGCAATCCGCCATCAACCGGCAACGACTCGCGCCCTAACAGACCACGACCACGGGCCACAAACGAACGCGCCACCTCGCACTTGCGGGCAAGGATGGCGCGTCGCGTCTGATTAACAACTTGAACCATACCGCTATTAGTTCCCCATATTACTATTCATAACACCAAGTGCCTGCATAATCCTTGGCACAGCCGGACCCAGAATAACAACAAACAGGGCTGGGAAGATCAAGAATACCATCGGTATCAGCATCTTCACCGGCGCTTTCTGAGCTGCCTCCTCAGCCCGCTGACGACGGCGCACGCGCAACTGATCTGACTGGATACGCAGAATCTTCGACATCGACACACCTAATTGATCAGCTTGAATGACTGCCGATACGAAGGTTTGCACATCCTCGACGCCAGTGCGGGTTACCAGATCGCGTAACGCTTCACGGCGGGTACGTCCGAGACGAATATCCTGAAGCACGCGCTGAAACTCACGTGACAGCTCATTATCCCACTTTTGGGCAACCCGCTGGAGAGCCAGATCGAATGCTAGACCTGCTTCAACACTGATACAGAGCAGATCAAGCGCATCAGGCAGCGCCTTGAGAATATTCTTCTTCCGTTCTTTGATCTTGCGGTCGAGCCAGATACCAGGCAGAATATAACCGATCATTGCTGCGATCAACGTTCCCATCAACGCCTGCATAAACGGCAGTCGCCCGATAACCAACAGGCCAACGACGACCAACAATGAAATCGCCAGCGCCATCCGCAGACCGATGAACATATTGGGGGTGATATTACCGGGGTTACCGGCCAATTGAAGGTTCACCCGCAAGCGTTCTTGATTCTGTTTCAGGCCAAACCGTCCCAGCGTGGTTAACAGTGAACGAAAGAGTGGCTTTAACACCCGTTCACTGAACGGTTGCTGTAACTCCAACTCTTCGAGAGAGAGCGAGACATCGGTATATTGATCAAGCCGTTCACTGATCGCCTTCGACTGGTTCATTTGCCTGACGGCAAAGATGATCAGCCCCATACCTACTACCAAAATCAGGGCCACGATAGTTATATCAATCACAGACATCGCAGCACCTCACACTTCAATATCAATAATCTTCTGAATCGCAAAGTAACCAAGCGCAATCATAAAGAGGGATGTCACCGGCATACAACACCAGGCCTCAGGTGGAAAGCCAAAGGTGAAGAGGGGTGCCATATAGGAGGGATTTACCACGGTAATGAACATCGCGAGACCGATCGGTAATCCAGTAATAATCCACGAAGAGATACGTCCCTGTGCGGTTAAGGTTGAAATTTCACCCTTAATACGTACTCGTTCGCGAATAGTATGACCAATAGTATCAAGAATCTGCGCCAGATTACCTCCTACTTCCATCTGGATGCTGACCGCAGTAATCAGAAGGTCAAGGTCATCAGAGGGTACCCTCCGCAACAAGTTTTGCAGCGCTTCTTCAGTCGAGCGACCCAGCCCTACTTCCTGGACAACACGGCGAAATTCGGTCGCCGCCGGTTCTGGAGCTTCACGCGCAACCATATCGAGGGTTTGCAAGAAGCTGTAACCGCCGCGGAGTGCATTCGCCATCATGGTGATCACGTCACCTAGTTGGTTGTTAAACGCTTTCAACCGTTGCGCCGCCCGGATGTTCACATAGATGTTAGGTATAAATGAGAAAACAACCGCACCAATGATTGCAGAGGCTATCTGAGCAGCAGGCGAAGCTCGACCGAGAATAAAGCCAAAGACTACCCCAAGCAGTGCAGCACCAAGTTTTAACCCAATAAACTCGGCGACCGTCAGCTTCAAATCAGCACGCGCCAATTCTTGCTTGATCGAACTACCCTGCTTACTCCGCGACACAACCGAGTCGATGCGCTCAATAGCCTGACGAGCAATTGGCTCATTCGCACGTTCTTGCACGCGACCACCACCGGTATATGTCTCGAGCCGCTGCGAAACATCAGCCGTTGCCGATTGACGCATCAACAACACGACTACGCCTATCAGCAGGAGCAAGAGTACGCCCAATCCAGCGAGCGTGACTGGCAACATATCCGGTGCGAGCAAGCGTTCCATAACGGTGATGCCTCCTTCTCACGCCGACAATCGTCGGGAGTATTAGAAGCTGAAACGTTCCGACGAACCAAAGATGGTCGGCGGTAGAAAGATATTGAGGGCCTCGAATTTCTCGAGAAAACGTGGTCGTACACCGGTTGGTCGCAACTGACCAACAATCTTCCCCTTTTCATCAATTCCGGTTTGCTCGAAGACGAAGATGTCTTGCAACACGACCACATCGCCTTCCATACCGGCAACTTCGGTAATCTGAGTAACCTTCCGTGAACCATCCTTCAAACGCGACTGCTGCACGAACACATGGATCGCCGAGGCAATCTGCTCACGAATCGCACGGGCCGGCAAATCCATGCCCGCCATGAGACACATTGTTTCGATTCGGCTCACTGCGTCGCGTGGCGTATTGGCGTGAATAGTTGTCATTGAACCATCGTGACCGGTATTCATCGCCTGCAACATATCAAGAGTCTCACCACCGCGACACTCACCAACGATAATACGTTCAGGACGCATACGCAGACAGTTAATGACCAGATCACGAATGGTCACTTCACCCTTGCCCTCTACGTTCGGTGGCCGTGATTCGAGCGTTACGACGTGATCCTGACGTAGTTGCAATTCGGCTGCGTTCTCGACCGTAATAATTCGCTCATCTTCAGGAATGAATGACGAAAGCACATTGAGCAACGTCGTTTTCCCCGATCCAGTTCCACCAGCGACGACAATGTTCAAACGAGCCTGGACACAAGCAGCCAGAAAATCGGCCATGTCTTGCGACATAGAACCGAATCGAACCAGATCCTGGACGGTCAACTTGTCTTTGCGGAACTTACGAATAGTGATCGTCGGCCCATTAAGCGCCAGCGGTCGAATGACAACGTTTACCCGCGAACCGTCTTTCAAGCGCGCATCAACCATCGGCGATGATTCATCGACGCGCCGCCCTAATGGGGCCACAATCCGGTCAATGATCCGCATGACGTGCTCATCATCGGTAAACGTAATATCAGTTTTGATCAACTTCCCTTTCTTTTCGACGTAGACTTGCTTTGGGCCGTTGACCATAATTTCACTGACTTCATCATCGGCCAAAAGTGGTTCAATTGGACCAAGACCGATGATGTCGGCGGCAATACTTTCAAAGAGTCGCTGGCGTTCACTGCGCGACAGAACAATACTTTCGCTATCAAGAATGGCGTTAAAGATCTCTTCGACCTGTTTACGCACTTTTGCCGGGTTACTCAAATCGATCTGGGGGTTTAGTTCATTAATCAAGCGATCCTGCACTCGCGAGCGAAGTTCGCGAAACGTCTCATCAGTACCAGTACTGGGAACCCCAACCGACGGCAGTCGACCGGTTGTCTCTGGCCGAATCGGCGCTCGCGACAGCGTCGGTTCGGCAGGCGTCGGAACGCCTCCGCCAATTCGCTTAAGCAATGACATTGCGTTAACCTCCCTTTGTAAAACAACCGTCGGTTATAGCAGCAATTATCTAGCGGCGGGGGATCAAACCACCGAGCAGACCGCGCGATTTTGCCGCCTCTTTGCTCGCTGCCGCCTCTTTGCTCGACTTAGCCACCAACTCACGAGCCAAGTTCATAATGTCTTTTGACACATGATGGTTAGGTTTCGCCAGGATCAGGGGGGTACCCTGATTAATAGCCAGCGTCATTTCCTGAGCAGCATCACCGATTTGCAACGCCAGCTTCCGCTGGAGATGCTTCTCGACATCTTCAGCGCGAATACCGGTACGGTTTGTTGCTTTATTCAGCACCAGCATCACTTTATCGGCAGGATACCCGAGAAGATCGGCCACTTCGAGGAAGAGTTTGACATTCCGGATACAGTGCATTTCGAGGGTCATGAGAGTAATCACGCGCTGAGCCAAATCAAGTGCAGCTAGTGAGCGATCCTGAAACGATGCTGGTGTATCAACAATGACGTAGTGAAACTCCTGACGCAAAGCTTCGAGGATCGTGCGAATCTGATCGGCGGTAACCAGTTCACCGCGCTGTGGATCAGGCGGAGCCAGAAGAACACGGATTTGTGTCGGATGAGTCGCCATCACATCGTTCAAGAGATCGCGATCAAGCCCCTCGATGCGTGATGCCAGATCGAGAATCGTTTTATCCGGCCGCAGATTCAGGAGCACGCTCAGGTCACCAAAGAGAACATTCCCATCGACCAGCGCCACCTTCTTGTTTGTCTGTTGACGAATAGCTACCGCCAGGTTCGCCGCGATTGACGAAACACCAACACCGCCTTTCGGGCTAAATACGGCAAAGATCTCTCCATCAACACCAGACGGTCCGCTCGCCGTCTGACCACTCGCCCCCATGATCGGTATAACCGGACGGGTTGCTGCCAGACGTGCGACATGACGGATCGAGCGATAGAGATCATCGGCGCTGATCGGTTTAATGAGAAACTCGCGCGCTCCTGCCAGCATCGCCCGCCGAATGTAATCGGTTTCACCCTGGACACTCATAATGATCACCTGAATGGTAGGGTCTTGGGTCAGGATCGCTTCCGTCGCAGCAATCCCATCCATATCAGGCATGTTGATGTCCATCAAAATAACTTGTGGGCGATGCTGACGGGCAAGCGCAATCGCTTCACGTCCGTTGCTGGCCTTGGCAACGACTTCAATATCCTTTTCAAAGAAGAGCAGTTTTTCGAGTTGATCGCGAGTATCGACGATGTCATCAACGATCATGACTCGAATCTTGTCACCTTCACTCATTGCGATAACTCCTCAGTTTGCCTCGTTAGTAACGGACGTGAGCATTACGAACACGAGATAGTATTTTGAAGACTGCACAGTACAATAGTATTGTACCTCATAGCTGCCTTCCATGGAATAGGCTAGGGCGTCGGTCGGAAAACTTCGTCCTCGCTGTATACCCGTGGCGGTAATGGACGGGGCAGAGGAACCCCAAACTCGCGGACCAGGAGATCAAGGGTTACACCTGTGGTCTCCTCTATCGCAGTATCATCGGCGCCACGGAGGGCCAATATGATCCGGGCATTAGATTGCAGTGCAAACTCCATTAACTCGATTTCCTGGTCAGTCAGACCTAACACGACTAGCCAAAATCCTTCTGTCAATGTACTGACGCCACCTGTGCCACCCTCAACTACCTGTCCACTGGTGATAGGCTGTCCAGAAGCATCAACCCGCGGCAGGCTTGACGATTGCGGCGGTGGGATCGTTTCGGTCGGGCTGGTACCTGCCCCTTCGGCAGGTGCAGTTGGTACTGCCGGTCGCACGATCTGCAATACCTGTGCACGTTGAATGATCGTCTTGGTCGTGAAGAAGGTCTGTGTTTCTCCAAATTCAAATTCACGTATAACCTGATCGTTATCATTCACGGTTATTACCTGTCGCGGGCCAGGACGAACAATCTGACGCTCAACCGAAAACGTAGCCACGACATCAACAAAATCATTTACTCCAATCTGGTCGGCGACACCGGACAGATTATTCACAAAGAGCGGATACGCCTTTACTCGCGGCTGGCCGGGTTCGGGGGTTGGGATACGTTGTGCCAGACCGGGATCACGCAGATCAGCACGCCTGATCGGCTGACCAGCAGGAACCGGATTAATCAATAATTTGCCGAGCACATCATTAATCTTACTGAACTCCTGCGCTTCATCAAACTCGGTAATCTGTACTTCAGCGACTTCGAGCACTGTTGGATCATTGAGCAAGGTGTTTGCTTCAAGATCAACACGCGCCTGCACAACAGGAACAAAGGGTACCTGGGTAGGAGGGGGCGGAACCTCAGGCGTTTGGGAGGTAGTGACAGCAGTTTCACTACCACGCAAGATCAAAAAGGCCGCCAATCCACCAATAATGACAATAAGTCCGATCAGTAGAAATAGTAACGCACCACGCTGCATAGAAGGCAACCTTCCTGTTCAGCAAAGCCGGTCGGCTTCGCGCATTGCGCTGCCATTATAGCATATACAAGCAAGCCGTGACAGGAATCTTGCACCTTCTTTAACGGGTGCGGTTTGGACAGCCAATCATGTGTATCAGGTCACTGAATAGAGTGTTGTTTTTCGTAGATGACGCTGTGCTTTTACTACCTTTATAGGAGAGGGTTTCTTAGCCCAGAACGATACTTATTCACAATACAGAGCATCTTACGACAAATAGTCGTTTTCCCTGTCAAGAAATTGTGCAATTGTTTGATAACATGTTGCCGGTTCTTCAACCATTGGTACATGACCACAGTCAGGAATGAACACTACCTGTACATCGCGCAAATAACGACTGAGCGCCATCACGTTTGCCGGTGGAAAGACCGGATCATTACGTCCACTGATGAGCAAGACTGGCGGCAAGGGGCGCTGTAGTACCCGTTTAAGCTGTGGATGGCCCATAATAGCAGCCGATTCGATAGCTACCAGTGGATCCATCACGACCAGATCGGCGATCCCCTGAGCCAGCAGTGAACTGTCGAGTGGGCGTCGTACCATCGGGCGGGCCAGTAACTCTGGTGTCGGTGGCAGCGTCCACAATACTTTCCGCCAATCGTGAGTGACTTCCCACCATGGCCGCCAACAGAGCAACCACGGTCGCCACCAAGCAGCAGCTACCTGCCACTGAGCACCGGCAATGGTGACCAGGCTTTCTTCATAAAGGTTGGCACTAAAACCGAAACTGATTAAGACGAGACGCTCGACTCGCTCTTGTGCCAATCCGCTGGTTGCCAGAGCGACTGCGGCACCCAGTGAATGACCGGCTAACGCAAACCGGTCAATACCGAGTGCGTCGGCTACTGCTAACACAGTTCTGGCATACGAAGTTAGAGTTATCGGTTCAAGCGGTGCGGGTGAAGCACCACAACCGGGGAGATCGATCGCAATCAGTCGGTAGTCGGGCAAAAATGCCGGTGCGGCCTGCCAGTAACGACTTGAAGCCCCCCAGCCGTGTAAGAAGATCACTGGACGTCCTTGCCCTGAAACTCGGAAAGCAACCGGCCCCAGTGGACTCTCAATTTCCCAAAGCGTAGACAATGTTGTCATGGTAGAACCTCCTCTATTCCGAGATCCACTATAATCCCAAACAGTTACAGTTTGTTGGCAGTCGTATGAGCTGATGTTAAACAGTATGTCACCATCGATGATTAACGAACTGATCAGTGATCTGGCTGCGCTTGAAGCGCCACCTGATACGGTCAATATGTATGCCTGGCGTGCTGCTGATGAGTTGCAAACCCAGGGGAATGCCATTCGCCGAAACAATCTGGCGCTGGCGCTCTCGCTGGCGCTAGAACGAGGCCCCGATCTGCTGCTGGTCGGCGAGGCTCCCGGTTACAACGGCGCACGACGGACTGGCGTTCCCTTTACCAGTGAACAGATACTGCTGTCCGGCATTGAACCACTGCATCAATTTGGGGTTGAACGGGGATTTGCCCTGGCAACCACTGATGGCCGACTTTCTCGTGAACCGACTGCGACGATTGTCTATCGCGAGTTAGCAGCGCTCAAGCGATTTGCCGTTGGCTGGAATGCGTTTCCACTTCATCCACATCAACCAGGTCAACCGCAGAGTAATCGTACTCCACGCCAGCACGAACTAGCGCTTGGTTTACCCTTCTTACAGCGCGTGTGCAGTCTCTTTTCCGGCTGCCCAGTTGTGGCAATGGGTCGAATTGCCGATCAGGCCCTCTGCCGTCTCGGTATTCCCCATGCAGTGGTTCGTCATCCAGCCCAAGGTGGTGCACGCCGCTTTGCCGAAGAGTTACGTCAGCTCTTTGCCTGAACCAGGAAGTTGCCAACGGCAGAACATTCGCTATAATGCAGATAACAACGATTAATTCACAACGAAACGATTGCTTATGCACCGAACAGTATGTACCTTACTGATGATCGTCTTGCTTGTGGCGTGTGGGATGCCAGCAGCGCCATCAACCGACTCATCACCCACTCCGATCATGGTCAACACGCCAACGAGTAACCGGCCACCAACGCCGACCCGTGATCCGCGTTTGCCGACATTGCCACCGCGGATAACCCCTGGCCCGACAGCTACTCCATTTCCGCTTGCAGCCGGTTGGTGGGATAGTGCGGTCTGCTATGAAATCTTCGTGCGTTCGTTCTACGACAGTGATGGTGACGGAATCGGTGATATTAACGGGATCATTGCCAAACTGGATTATCTGAACGATGGCGACCCGACTACCACCACCGATCTAGGGATCAATTGTATCTGGTTGATGCCGGTAGCCGAAGCTGCAAGTTACCATGGGTATGATACCATCGACTATTACACAGTTGAACACGACTACGGTACTAATGATGACTTCAAGCGTCTGGTAGCGGAAGCCGAACGACGTGGTATCAAGATTATTATTGATCTGGTGTTGAACCATACCAGCACCCAGCACCCCTGGTTTCAGGAAGCGTTACGCGATCCGAATTCACCCTACCGTGACTGGTATCTCTGGTCGGCTATTGATCCGGGGTATCGTGGCCCGTTTGGCAACAATGTGGTCTGGCACAAATCGCCCACTCGTGATGAATACTACTACGGTGTTTTCTGGGGTGGCATGCCTGATCTCAATTACCGGAATCCGGCAGTAACTGCGGAAGCATATAAAATTGCACGCTTCTGGGTTGAAGAAATGGGTGTTGCCGGATTCCGCCTTGACGCCATTAAGCATTTGATCGAATACCATACGCTTCAGGAAGATACTGCTGAAACATTTGAATGGCTGCGTGCATTTCGCCGCTTTCTCGAGCGCGAACTACCGGGCACCTTCACAATTGGTGAAGTCTTTAATGGGAATCCTCGCACCCTGGCGCCGTATTATCCCGATCAACTTGACTACTATTTTGAATTTGAAGTAGCCAACCAGATTCGCGGAGCGGCCAATACCGGCTTAGCGCGTCTGTTTATGCAAGCGGTGCAAGAGGCTTACACCAAACTTCCTTACCAACGCTGGGCGCCTTTCCTGACCAATCACGACCAGAATCGGGTGATGTCGGTACTAGGTAACGACTTTGCAAAAGCGAAACTTGCCGCATTGGCACTCTTGACCATGCCGGGTTTACCCTTCATCTACTATGGTGAAGAGATTGGAATGCTGGGAGTGAAACCCGATGAACGTATCCGTACTCCGATGCAATGGACGAAAGAGGAGTTTGGTGGGTTTTCGGCTGGTATTCCCTGGCAGCTTCCACAACGCGACTATCCGGAAAAGAATGTAATGCTACAGGATCAAGACCCAGACTCGCTACTGAACACGTATCGGCAATTAATTCATCTCCATGTCGGTACTCCCGCACTGGCAACCGGCGATTTCTGGCCACTAACCGTTAAAGGCGCCGGTATTGCCGCCTATATCCGACGGAGCGGTGATAATATAGTATTGGTGATGATTAATTTTGACAAAACTCCCGCCGGACCATTCAGTCTGACGCTGGACAGTAGTGATTTGCCGGGTGGCACCTATCAATTGACCGCGCTCTTCGGCACACCGCCCGCACCGGCAGCGACACTAACGATTGATAATGGTGTCATTGTTGATTATCAGCCATTTACCGAAATCCCGGCTCAAACTGGGTACATCTTCAAACTGGAGCGTTGATGATACGGAGAGTAACTGCCACTCGTTACGTTACACCTTTACGCGAGGGAGGTTCGTTGCCAGCAATTGTTGAAGCCGACGATGATGGACTGTATGTGGTAAAATTTCGCGGCGCCGGACAAGGGCCAAAAGTACTGGTAGCTGAACTGATTTGTGGTGAACTGGCTCGTGCTTTGGGCCTACCAATTCCTGAACTGGTATTTATCGATATTGATCCGGCATTAGGCCGCAACGAGCCCGACCGTGAGATACAAGATCTGCTCTCTGCTAGTGCTGGCTTGAATCTTGCGGTCGATTTCTTACCCGGTGCGCTGGCGTTCGATCCAGTCGCAACCCGTACTCTCGACAGAAGACTCGCGTCACTCATTGTCTGGTTTGATGCGTTTATCACAAATGTTGATCGAACCCCCCGTAACACCAATTTGCTCTGGTGGCATCGGCAGCTTTTTCTCATCGATCACGGCGCGTCGTTGTACATGCATTACACATGGCAAGATTATCAACAGCGTGCCCGTAACCCTTTCAGCCAGATTCGGGATCATGTCTTGTTACCCATCGCTACCGAGTTAGAAACCGCCGACCGCGAACTGACAAGCCGGATCACGCCAGAGCTACTTTGGAACATTGTGGCGAATGTCCCTGATGAATGGCTGGTCGATCACCGCTTCCCTTCTGTCGAAGCTCATCGAGCGGCCTACGTAGAATATTTATGTCTGCGGCTCACTGCACCACGTGCATTTGTACAGGAGGCTATCGATGCCCGCGAGCGCCTTTGAATATGCATTGTTGCGTCTGGTACCACGGGTCGAACGGGGTGAACGGATCAACATTGGGGTGGTGCTGCTCTGCCGACAACAACGGTTTTTAGGCATTCGTATCCACCTCGATGAGTCACGAATTGCCGCACTCTGGCCTGATCTCGATCTGGTACCGGTACGCGAGCAATTACATGCGTTTGAGGTCATTTGCACTGGTGGCGCCAAGGCCGGACCAATTGGTGAACTTCCACTCTACGAACGATTCCGCTGGCTCACGGCGACACGCAGTACCGTGATCCAGCCTTCAGCAGTTCATTGTGGACTATGCGAGTCACCGCAAAAGATGCTCGATCATATTTTTCAGCAGATGGTCTTGTGGCCGGGACAGCTCGTGGTTGGCGCAACCGATGGCAGGTTATAACTCAACCCGCACTCGTTCTACCATCGCCTGGAGCGCAAAGCGAGCCTTGCCCAAATTAGCAATTTCACTTAACACTCCGAGCACCCCGTAGTAACCGGGAATGATCTGCGTTGCCAGCATAAGCATGGCATCGGTCTCTAATACCAGATCGCGGACATAGCCGGCGCCGATCCGATTAGCGGCTGCCGCGGCACGTGAGGTTAGATCGGCCAATTCCAGTTCAGCGAGTTCAACATCAACATCGAGTTCTGCGGCATTCGGATGATAAGCCATTGCCACGCTCAACCCATCGGTGCCGACAATACCGGCAAACTGTGCCCCTTTCACGCTAGCAATGGCTTCGTTGAGAATGGTATTCACATTCATACCTATCTGAATGAGAAATAGCTCGGCTCCCCCTACAACTCACGCCGTCCTTCAAATGCCGAACCGAGAGTCTCCGGGTCAGCCCATTCGAGATCACCCCCGGTTGGTAATCCGCGCGCCAGGCGCGTTACCCGCACACCCAGCGGCGCCAAATCACGGAGCAGCAGAAAAGCAGTTGCTTCACCCTCAGTATTGGGATTCGTAGCGAGGATCACTTCCTGTATCGGTTCACTCCGAATACGAGTTAACAACTCATCGATCTTGAGATCCTCACGGTATATTCCTTCAAGCGGAGCGATATGACCGTGGAGCACGTGGTACAACCCACGGTAGGCGCCGGTGCGCTCGATAGCCAGGACATCGAGCGGCTCTTCAACGACACAAACTTTCGTCTGATCACGTGATGGATCGAGACAGATTGGACACAATTCACCCACGGTAATGTTGAAACAGCGCCGACAGTAGCCGACCTGTTCTTTCACGTCGAGGATAGCCTGCGCGAGAGCCTGAGCCTGCTTTGGTTCGGCGCGCAACAGAAAGAAAGTGAGACGCGAGGCAGTTTTTGGACCAATTCCGGGTAATTTGGCAAACTCCTCGATGAGACGCGCCACCGGTGGGGCTATCAATTGATCAGGACGCGCAGTCATACCATAGGCTCCAACGCGAATAAAACTGATGCCAGGGGTTATTCCCCGACATCACTGTATTCCGCACCGAATACCACATTGGCCTAGAATAGCCCTTTGAGACCACCGGTCAGTGGCTGCATTCGCTCTTCGGCCAGTTGCTGAGCTTTCCGTGAGGCATCATTGATTGCAACAAGCAGGAGGTCTTGCAGCATACCAACATCGTTGGGGTCAACAACTTCAGGTGAGATCGTTATCGATTGCACTTCACGGTGGCCATTCATTTTGACTGTCACTGCACCGCCACCAGCAGTTCCCTCAACAATCGTGGCCGCCAATTCTTCCTGTACCTTTTGCATCTGGCGCTGCATCTGTTGGGCCATTTGCATCAGTTGCCGCTGATTCATAACTCACTCCTTTATCGTACACTTCCCCCACGCCAGACGGTACGTATCCGTTGTACGTGTACCCTGGATGGTACCCACAGTGTATGTAGCGTACCACACTCCTGAACGCCTGTACAGCAATATTCTAACCGAAGTTGTTATCCAATGCAGCAGCGCTCAGCCAACAGCGAGGACGTCTCGGAGCGAAGAGAGAGTGAGAGATAGGGATGGCATGACATATTAAACATACCGGAAATGTTGAACCCCATCGCCTCTACTCCCTTCCTCGGCCATTTTGGGCGAGGAAGGGAGAAATTGCAGCAGACAACTGTCGGCAAAAAATGTTCAGACCTGTGCTAATCGTTCGTGAACAGACTTCCAAAACTAATTCCGCCTCCACCACTTGAACTACTTGTAGATGGCATATACTGAGCCAGTTTCTTCGCCAGATTCATCGCCGGCATCGTCTGGAGCCAGACCCGCCCCGGCCCACGCAACGTTGTCAAGAACAAGCCCTCGCCACCAAAGAGGATGTTCTTGAAGCCACGGACTATCTCTACATCAAAGTTGACCGTTGGTTCGTACATTGCCACATGGCCGGTATCGACCTTCAGCATCTGGTTAGCTTCGAGCGTGTACTCAACAATCTCACCGTCAAGTTCAACAAATGCGAGGCCTGGGCCGGTAATCTTTTGCATGATAAACCCTTCCCCACCGAATAACCCGGCGCCGAGTTTGCGCCGGAAGTGAATATCAAGCGACACACTGCGTTCGGCGCACATAAAGGCGTCTTTCTGGCAGATCATTGTCTGCCCCGGCCCCAGGTTGAGCGGGACGATTTTACCCGGAAATTCGGCTGAGAAGCCGATAATCCCCGGCCCTCCTTGCGGAGTGAAGTTGACCATAAAGATCGACTCACCGGAGAACATGCGCTTGAAGGCCCCTCCCAGCCCACCTTCCATGTTGGTTTGCATCTGCACATTGGCACTCATCCAGCTCATGCCACCACGCTCAGAAAAGACCGTCTGTCCGGCAGGAACTTCGAGGATGACTGCCTGCATGGTTGTACCGATGATCTTGTAGCGCAAGCCACTCGCTCCAACGCCAGTACCAACAACCGGTGGATCCGGTAGGTCGATCCGCTCGCCAGGGCGGTTATCATAGACATCAGCCATACTGGCAGATGTACCAGAAGGCGGCACCAGTGGCGGTGGCGTCGGTGTTGATGACGCCGGCATTAACCGTGCGCCGCAGTTGGTGCAAAAACGAGCATTGGGGGCTACCGGAGCGCCACACTGTGGACAATTCATCAGAAACCTCCTTACATGAGAAGCGGAAGCATTCCAGGCGCTATACTGTACGTATCTTGGATAGGCAAGGTTGCATCAGGCTAACTCTTGCTTAGTGTCTGCAAAAATTCTGCGTTCGATTTCGTTTTCGCCATCCGAGTCAGCATCAGCTCCGTCCCCTCATTCTCGCCAAGCATACTCACCATGCGGCGCAACGTCCACACCTGGCGTAACGTTTCCGGACTGAGCAAGAGGTCCTCACGTCGTGTCCCAGAACGCTGAATATCGATAGCCGGGAAGATGCGCTTTTCGGCCAGTTTCCGATCAAGGTGCAGTTCCATGTTACCGGTGCCCTTGAATTCCTCGTAGATCACATCGTCCATCCGTGATCCGGTATCAATGAGACAGGTAGCGATAATTGTCAATGATCCACCGTTTTCGATGTTCCGGGCAGCACCAAAGAATCGCTTCGGCGGGTAAAGGGCAACCGGATCGATACCACCAGACAGGGTACGACCACTCGGTGGCATCGCGACGTTGTAGGCTCGCGCCAGGCGTGTAATCGAGTCCATCAGGATCACAACATCATGCCCGATCTCCACCAGTCGTTTTGCACGCTCAAGCGTCATTTCGGCCACTTTCGTGTGGTTCTCGACCGGCTCATCAAACGTCGAAGAGATCACCTCACCGCGCACCGAACGTCGCATGTCGGTCACCTCTTCCGGCCGTTCACCGATGAGCAAAACCATGAGCGTAATATCGGGGTAATTGGTTGTAATACCGTTAGCAATCGCCTTGAGCAGCATCGTCTTTCCAGCTTTAGGTGGAGAGACGATAAGTCCGCGTTGACCACGCCCGATAGGAGCAATCAGATCAACTAGGCGTGTATGCAAGAGGTTTGGCTCAGTTTCTAACTTAATCTGTTCGTTAGGAAAGATTGGCGTCAGTTGATCAAAGAAGGGACGTTTACGGGCAGTTTCAGGGTCTTGCTCGTTAATTTTCTCGACCCGCAGAAGAGAGTAGTAGCGCTCATTCTCTTTTGGTGGACGTATCTGCCCCCATATTCGATCACCGCTGCGCAGGGCGAAGCGCCGAATCTGAGATTGCGATACATAAACATCTTCAGGGCTAGGTAGCATCCGGTTGCCGCGAAGAAAACCAAAACCCTCCGGCATAATATCCAGGATACCGTCGCTATAAATCGTGCCAAACTCGATAGCAGCTCGCTCAACAGTGGTGCTATCGACGGCATTACTCTCGACAATAGGGGCAGGTTCGGCAACTGCAACCGTTGGTGCAGATGTCATCATCTGCTTTGCATTCTGAGCTTCGATGAGTTTGTCGATGAGCTCACGTTTTTTCAGTGAGCTAATCCCTGAAATGTCAAGTTTACGCGCCATTTCGCGCAGATCAGCGAGCGTCTTTGTTTCAAGTTCAGCAACCGTCATCACGACACATTCTCCTTGGAAACAGTCAGAAACAGATAAACGTATCGAAAGTGAAGAGTACCTCAACCTAATCTGTCAGATGGTGAGATTGCAGATGAAAGAATGACAGCATGGCAAAGCAGACTTTGTTCTTGATGATGAGACCTGTAATTTGTACTCGAATTCGTAGATGTATACCTGATAGTGCCGGAACGGCAATGTAACACTGGGGAAATCACTGTAGCGCCATCAGCGCTGTCATCTCAGGACGAGACACATATGTTGCGTTTGGGATTTAGCGATAGTATAACACAAATGTCAAGATCAAGGCAACTGTCGATGAGTAATGCCTTTCAACGTTTTCAGCTTCAAGCTATACCCGATGACCAAACTGCTCAACAATGGCGAGACCGCAACCAACCTCACGCACTCGCTGCCGATACATCCCGATCCACGCCATCACCAGGTATGCAAGCCTCTGGCCCGCCTTGTGCCAGGTGTAGTGACCCATTAGTTGGCGCACCAGGACGCTATCAACCCCTAGGCTCTCCTCTTGCAGGGGGTTAGGAAGGGGTAAACCGGCCCCTACCAATACGTTTTCATTGGGAATGATTCGGTGAAACAACAGGAGCGTGAGCACAGACTACTTCAGAATGCGAAGATGCGAATCTTCTCACGCTCTGGGGATTGGTTGAGAATCCGTACCTACCTACTGCTCCCGTCTCCTTCATCTATTATCTACCACTGCCGGATAGGGAAAGAGCCTTGAAACGTTCTACTGATTTGCAGGGCCAGACGATGCCATCCATCCTATTCACTGCTATAGCCGGTGAGTGCTACTACGCGCACGGGTAGGGGCGGCCCAATCTGCCCCTACCCTTTCACCGGTCGTACTGCCATCAACCTCAAAACTGGATGAGCGAGAAAACCGAGCGATCGCGCAGGCGCTCACGACCATTGAGAAAGGTTAGCTCGATCACAAAAGCCAGTTCAGCAACTCGCCCGCCAGCCATCTCGATTAAATCGCATGCCGCAGCAATGGTACCTCCGGTTGCCAGCAGATCATCAACAACTAATACCCGTGCCCCTGGCTGAAACGCATCGCGATGTATCTCAAGTCGGTTGGTGCCATACTCGAGCTGGTATTCGATCTGATAGGTTGCCGCCGGCAGTTTGCCCGGTTTGCGGATTGGTACTAGGCCAACACCAAGCCGATAGGCAAGCGGTGCGCTGAAAATAAAACCTCGAGACTCGATCCCTACTACTGCATCGATATGCTGATCACGGTAACGCTCGTGCAGACGGTCAATCACTTCACCAAACGCCGGGCCATTTCCGATAAGCGTTGTAATGTCCTTAAACTGGATACCGGGGATGGGAAAGTCGGGAATGTTTCTGATCAGACTGGCCAGATCCTGCTGCGTCATACACCCTCCATCTCTAAATCGTCTGCCCACACGCTATTATAGAGAATTCGATGACGTGCACGTGCTATGTGCTTCTGTTCACTATTTAAGTTTGATCATGCCTGTTTCATCATAGCATCATTTTCTCGCATCTGGTGGTATATTGCCCGGCGTAGTACCATGAGCAGATGATGAGATCTCCGATTCGGGTATGAATGTATGAATGCAATCGAATGCCACCAACTCAGTCGGCGTTTTCGATCAGTGATCGCAGTAGACCAGCTCGATCTCTGCATTCCAATCGGTACCATTTTTGGCTTTCTTGGCCCTAACGGCGCCGGTAAGACGACCACCGTGCGGATGCTGTGTGCCCTGATAGCACCTTCTGCCGGTAGCGCCCGTGTAGCTGGTTTTGACATCCAAACCGAAGCTGAGGCGGTACGGGCGAATACCGGTATTTTGACAGAAACACCTGGCCTTTACGATTCGCTCAGCGCGATGGAGAATTTGACCTTTTTTGCTCGTCTCTACGGACTTTCAAGCGTGCAAGCAACTGAGCGCGCAACTTATTATTTGCGTCTTTTCGAGCTTTGGGATAGGCGAAATGAACCGGTTGGTGGATTCTCAAAAGGCATGCGCCAGAAACTGGCGATTGCGCGTGCCTTGTTGCACGATCCGGCAGTACTCTTTCTCGACGAACCAACTTCTGGGCTCGATCCGGCAGCGGCGCGGGCCGTGCGCGATCTGATTAAGTCGTTACGGGCAAGTGGCCGTACCATCTTTCTGACGACCCACAACCTGGTGGAAGCCGATGAGCTGTGCGATCTGATCGCGGTATTTCGCACACGGCTGATTTCGCTCGATACACCGGCTAATCTCCGCACTCGCCTGTTTGGTCGTGGCGTGCGAGTCATGCTGGCCGGCCCGACTGCGCCGCTGGTGGCAACTGTGCAGGCATTACCATTTGTTATTGATGTGACCGCCGATGAACAGACGTTATTTATTCGTTTGACCGATCCTGAACGCGATAATCCGATGTTGGTACGGGCGTTAGTTGCAGCCGGCGCCGATATTCGCTATCTTGAACCTTTTACACCATCACTTGAAACCGTTTATCTTGAGCTGATGCAAGAGAGCGTGGAGGTTGGTACGTAGTGGTACGACTCAGAGCGTTAATGACGACAGGGAGGATCTCGTCTACGATGCCTACCGGTGAGGGCGCTTGGAGGGTGACGAACATTATGATAAAGGAGTATAGATGATTCGTTGGGAACGGGTCAAGGTCATTATTGACAAAGAGTGGCTGGAACTGCGCCGTTCACGCAGTTTACTGGCGGGGATGTTGTTGCCGCCACTCCTCCTTCCGCTGTTCACGCTTGGGCTTATATTTGCGATGGGGATTGTTAGTGATCCCGATACAGCCGACATTCCGGCGGCAGCGGTTGATCCAACCCTGGCAAACCTATCACTCGAAGCACTGGCCCAGGTCATCTTCGGACGGCAATTTTCCGTTCTCTTTCTATTGTTGCCGATGATTATTCCGAATGTACTGGCTTCATACAGCATTGTGGGCGAGAAGAATCGGCGGACGCTTGAGCCATTGTTAGCGGCGCCAATTACGGTAAGCGAGTTACTGGTAGGAAAAGTACTGGCAGCAATCATTCCTGGTATTCTACTGACATGGCTTTGTGCCACGATTTTCGCCATCGGTCTGGTGCTGGTCGTGGTTGATCCGGTGGTGCCGACGCTTGTTTTCCAGCCTGGCTGGTTGATTATGCTTATTTTCGCCAGTCCACTCCTGGCAGCAATTTCGGTGGCGCTCACGGTTATGATCTCTTCCCGAGTAAACGATCCGCGCAGTGCGCAACAGATCGTCGGGGTTCTGATTGTGCCGGTCATGTTGCTCTTCTTTGGCCAGATGTTGGGTCTTTTTGTGCTTGATGTCATGATGGGTTTGAACTTCTCGCTTGTGTTATCTCTCCTTACCATCGGTCTGATCTGGTTAGCAGCGAAAGTATTTCAGCGTGAGGAAATTCTCACTCGCTGGCGCTAAATGTACTTGCGCGAGCGGATATAATTGAGTGAAGAAGGAAGCAATGAGCGGCGACAAAACCAGTACCAGGCAGGATACCGGTGGTTCAGTACTCGTTCGCTCTCACAACCACCCTGCGATAGGGAGTGGTCTATGGAAGTGACGTCCCGACCCATGTACGAGGTATTGACCTCACAACCACCTGATTTGATAGGGGCAATCCGTGAGACAATACCGTCGATTGGCATGTTGATCGATGCACTTGAGCAACGCACCGATCCGGCGGTACGTCTAAGCCTGCTCCGTCAAATTGGCGCCGAGTGGTACACCTGTGGCGGAACGGCTGAGGTATTGGCCGAGTTGGGTTTGCATCTTGCGGCTCACCTCCCAATGGCCCAAGGGGTTGTTGTGAGTGAGTTACTGCTGGCTTTCGGTGCCGCTCAGGAGGAGCAACGTACCCGCGAATGGGAAGCCCGGCTGGTGGCACGGGCAACCCAGCTCGATGGTTTGCATCGGATTATTTCGGCAGCCAATTCAACCCTCGACCTGGACTCATCACTGCAAACGGTCGCCGAGACGGTAGCCCAGGTGATGAATGTGGAGGCTTGTTCGATCTACCTCTATGACAAACACCGTGATGAGCTGGTCTTGCGGGCGACGCACGGCTTAAATCGAGCGGCGGTTGGGCAGGTCGTGGCCCGTCTTGGCGAAGGAGTGACCGGTTGGGCAGCGCAGTTGGGTTATCCTGTAGCTGTACACGACGTACACAAAGATCCACGTTACCAACGGGAACCTCAACTCGGTGAAGAGCTGTTCCGCTCGATGCTGGCAGTACCGATTGTGCTCTTCTCAGCCGAGCGGTTTCAATTTAGCGCCGATAAATTGCAAGGCGTTATTAACGTCCAGACGATTGTGCCACGCGATTTTACCCAAGAAGAGATATCGTTTGTTGAGACAGCAGCCGGCGAACTTGCGTTTTTTATTGCAAATGCCAAACTCTATCAGCAGACCGATGAACGGTTACATCAGAAGTTGCGTGAGTTGACGACCCTGCAACAGGTGTCGAAGTCGATTGCTGAGCAAATTGGGCTGCAAGATGTGCTGAATTTGATCGTCGAGAAGGCCGTTGATCTCTCAAAAGTCGACCGGGCGTCTATTTTCCAGGTAGGCGAGGATGGCAAGTTGAAACTGGTTGCCAGTTATGGTGGAGAGGGCGATGGGGTACGCGATCTGATTATTCAGACGGTACGTGATGGCCGACCGTTGGCGGTGATGAATGCCTATCAAGATGCACGGTTTCCACAACTACCGGCAGTCGCTCGTGAAGAGAATTTTTATTCACTCTTCTGCATGCCGTTGCGGGCTAGAGGCCGTACCATCGGTGGCATTTGTCTCTATCGTCGTGAGCCACATCTGTTTGATTACGAACAGGTGCGGCTCCTGAATACCTTTGCCGATGAAGCAGCGATTGCCATTGAGAACGCACGTCTGTACGAAGAGAGTCTACGTGCGTTACGAATCAAATCGGCTTTGTTGCAAGAAATGCACCATCGAGTGCGCAATAATCTGCAAACAATTGCAGCCCTGCTCGCTATGCAGTTGCGTCGGCTCGATCCGACCAGTCCTGGCGCAAAAGCGCTCCGTGAGAGTGCTGCACGTATTCAGGCAATTGCGGCTATTCATAACCTTCTCTCGCGTGACGATATTGGTGTCACTACTGTCAGTGCGGTGGCTCGTCAAGTCATCGAGAGCGTGCAAAGCACTCTCTTCGAGACGGATATTCGAGTTGACTTCGCCTTTCTTGGTGATGAGGTGCGCATTGGTTCGCGCGATGCGACTGTGTTAGCGCTGGTCATTAACGAGCTGATTGACAATGCTTTGACGCACGGGCTAGGTGTTGAAGGTGGTCGGATCGAAGTTGAAGCCGTGTTAAAGCATGGGCAGGTCGTGGTTGAAGTACGCGATGACGGGCCGAAACATCCGCCGCCACCATCACGACAGAGCAGTGGTCTGGGCTTACAAATTATTGAAACGCTTGTCAAGGGTGATTTGAACGGCTCATTTAGTCTGACTCGTGATGTCGAAGCGGGCTGGACACGAGCACGGATCTGTTTTCCGCAACGCATCATCGATGAGGAACGGATTGAGGTCTAAAAGTGCGGCAGCTCGCGAGCCATGGGATCAAACCGCGCTGACATGTACCGGCCGGGAGTAGTAATCAGTAGGTGATGAGAGGAGTCGGCAGGTACTACCTGGTATAAGGTCGAGTTATATCGTTGGAGGTGTTGTGGAACCGACAATCTGGGCGTGGATTGGCTTCCATGCAGTCATTTTTCTCGTTTTAGCGCTCGATCTTGGTCTCTTCCACCGTCATTCGCACAAAGTTTCTCTTCGTGAAGCCGGATTATGGACACTGGTCTGGATCACGTTGTCACTGGCGTTCAACGGTCTGATCTGGTGGTGGCGTGGCCCTGAAGATGGCTTGAATTTTCTTACCGGCTACCTGGTAGAGTATTCGTTAAGCGTTGATAATATTTTTGTATTTGTGCTCCTGTTTAGCTACTTCCGCGTGCCACCGCAATATCAACACCGAATCCTCTTTTGGGGCATTTTAGGTGCTCTGATCATGCGTGGAACGATGATCTTGCTCGGATCGGCATTAGTTGCACGATTTGAGTGGATTCTCTACCTGTTTGGTCTCTTTTTGTTGGTTACCGGCATCCGCTTAATTTTTCAGGATGATGAGCCTGAAGTCGACCCGCAACGAAATCTTTTAGTGCGACTAGCACGACGAGTCCTGCCAATAACTACTGAGATGCGTGGCGACCGTTTCTTCGTTCATGAGCAAGGTCGTTATAATGCAACACCGCTCTTCCTTGTGTTGTTGATTGTCGAAAGTACCGATCTTCTGTTTGCCGTTGACTCTATTCCGGCAATTTTTGGCATCACCCACGATCCATTTATCGTCTATACCTCAAATATCTGCGCTATTCTGGGCCTCCGTTCACTCTATTTTCTGCTAGCTGGCGTGATGGAGTCGTTCTACTACCTGCGCTTTGGACTGGCTATTATCCTATCATTCATTGGGGTCAAGATGTTAATACCGCTCATTACCGGCTGGTTTTCGGGCGGTCATGGTCTGCACATCCCTACTACTGTCTCGCTATCGGTGATCGTCGTGACGCTGCTGGTATCGGTGATTGCATCAATTATCCGTTCACACCGCTTGTCGCAAGCAACCGACTTGCAATGAAGGAGCTGTCTTATGCCCGACTTTCCTACTGAGGGTTCACCACCGTTCATCAACCGGATGCTGACCGTCACCGAATGGCGAGACTACGTCGCTAACTATGATTTTGGTAAACTTGCACCGAGCCGCCTGGTCTTACACCACACCTACCGGCCAGATGAGGCTTCATGGCGCGGTTTAACGACTATGCGCGGGATTCAGCGATTTTACGCTGGAAAAGGCTGGACGGCTGGCCCCCATATTTTCGCCGGTCCCGATGGTATCTGGCTGGCCACGCCAATGTCGCAGATCGGGATTCACGCGGGCACCGGCAATGGATCGCTTGCCAAAGGCTGGTATTCGATAGGCCTTGAAATGGTCGGCTATTTCGATAAGGTCTTACCATCAGGGAAGGTCTGGGAGCATTCGCTGGCCGTGATGGGAGAACTCTCGCGCCGTCTGAAGATACCACCGCGGCAGTTGATCTCGTTTCACCGCGACTATACCAATCAGAAGAGCTGTCCTGGCTGGGCAGTCACGAAAGAGTGGGTCTGGTCACAGGTAGAAGCGTATCTCAATAACACCACACCGCCTGTCGTACCACCTGGTCAGATTGGCACCCCAACACCCGATGATGAACGATTGATCGAAGTGCTGCTCGAAGAGGGATACAAACATAAGACGAATGGTCAGGGGTACAACGCCGATTGGGCCTTCCATGTCTATGCCCTCGAACATCAGCTTGGGATGCCAATGGGACCCAGCGCACGCCTGAAAGTAGACGGCAAAGAATACAACTATCAACCGTTTGCCCGCGACACACTCTACTGTGAAGTGCCTAACTGGGGTGACGTGAAGACGCTCAGTGAGTTGCTTGGTGGGAGTATTCCAGCAGGTGGTCTAGGACGGGCACTTCTGGAGGCAACCTATCAGGCCGGTGGTTCGCCGTTCCGTCCCGATTGGGCTTTTCATCAATATGCTGTTGCGCAACGATTAGGGCCACCGGTTGGCAAAAGTGCGCAGATCACGGTTGATGGGAAGCAGTATGCGTACCAGGCATTTGCGGTTGATACCCTCTACAACCTGGTACCCAATTGGAAAGACGTGCGTCGGTTGAGTCAGATTGGTACAGCTACCGATGCGGCAACGGTGAAACTCCGTGATGCACTACTGGCGGAGACCTACAAGCAGGCCGGGACGACCTATCGGCCTGATTGGGCGTTTCATCAACTGGCCCGGCAGTGGGCTATCGGTGTTCCACTGGCGAATAGTTATCAGATCACGCTCGAACAGACAACCTACGCTCTGCAACCATTTGCGCTCGACGTTCTCTACAATGTGGTACCGAAGTGGAGCGAGGTGAAGCGTCTGAGTGACCTGGCCCGGCAGCACGGAATGCCGGTGTTGGGAACAACAATACCAACAGAACCGGTCACAACCAGTGCCCGATTGACAACAACCGCTCAACCACCTATTGATGGTGAAATGACCATCATCCAGATAACACCGCCAGCACTGGCTTTCAGTGAGCGCGCTGGCGAGCGCGTAAGTATGGTTGTTCTGCACGCAATTCCCGGCGCCGTAACAGACACCATCGCCGCGATGACCGATTTTCATGCGCGCTTCGCCACTCATTACCTAATTGGACTCGATGGACGGATCTATCGTCTGGTTGATGAAACCAAGGCAGCATGGCATGCTGGTTTCGCCATCGGCAGTGGAATACGTTACAACCTAAACCGGATCAGTATTGGAATTGCGCTTGAACGACCAGCCGGATGGCCAACGACAAGCAGCGTGGGTGATACCGCTGCACAGATACATGCACTCTGCTGGTTACTGCGTCAGCTCGATGCCCGCTACCAGTTGTCGCCCGATGCAATTGTACTCTGGACGAGTCTGGCCGGTAGTGATGATGAAGCACTGATAGGATTGCCGCTGGAGAGTCTGCGCGAAGCGTTGAAGTACTGAAAAGAGGGTTGTTATCGGTCGCAGAAGTTATAACGGTACTTTCGCTATCGTGTTTGTGTTTCCCCAGCGAATGACGGTAAGCTATGAATCAACTAGGCTGGCGATGGCTTACGGGTTTGTTATTCATCCTTGCACTGTTCCTGGCGCCGACAGCACCGGTCAGGGCAGGGCCAAAGGTGGTTGGCGATGGTACAGCAACCAGTTGCACGGCAACAGCCCTCGTCACAGCAGTCGCAGGTGGTGGTGAGATTTCGTTCAACTGTGGTGCGGCACCTCATACTATCGTGCTATCCACACCATTGACGATTAATGCCCCTCAGACCATTATTGATGGGGGAGGTCTGATTACTTTACAAGGCGGTGGAGGGCGAATTATTGACCACTTCACTATCGGAAATGTTGGTTCCAGTCGCCTTGAGCTGCGCAACCTGACCCTTATCGGTGGACGAGTTAGCGGAGGTGGTACCGATCAATCTGCTGTAAACGGCAGTGGCGGTGCAATACGAAGCTATTTTGCGGCAGCCAACCCTGCCTATACTCCCACGCTGGTGATTGATCGAGTCATTTTTCGTGATAATCAAACAACCCTGACGGCTGTGCCAGCAGGAAAGGACGCCTACGATTACGGCGGTGGGGCAATCTACAGTCGGGGAGGAGCCGTGATCGTAACAAACAGCCGCTTCGAGGGGAATCATGCAAACAACGGCGCCGGTGGCGCAATCCATCTGCTGCAAAGCAGTCTGTTAGTTGAAGATAGTGTGTTCGTGGGTAACACAGCTATCGGCGCCCGACCGCAAGACAGTCTGGGAGGTGCAATCTCAGCTGATGGGCTAGGTGGAGCAAATCGCACCTTACGCATCGTCCGCTGTCGCTTCCAGGATAACCAGGCTTATAATTCCGGTGGCGCCATTCACGCGAATCTGTACAGTAGTAGTTTTGAGGTCATTGACAGTTCATTTATTTCAAACGCTGTAGTTGGCGGGAGTCGTGGGCAAGGTGGGGCGATTGGTGGCGGTGGTACGGCGATTAGCACCGGTACCGGCAATCCCTCGGTATTGATCAGCGGCAGTCTGTTTCACGCCAATCGAGCCCGGCGTACACCAGGAGCCGACGCAAACCCGCGTGAAGATGGTTCAGGTGGAGCAATTGCCTTTCCGCAGCAGGTTCGTCTGCGCATTGTCAATTCAACCTTCGTTGCTAATCGCGCAGAAGGAACCGGTATCAATGCCAACGGTGGTGCGCTCTACGTGCTGAACAACCGTCCTGAGCCGTTTGTTATTGAGTCCAGTACATTTGCCGAGAATTATGCCGGTTGGGTCGGTGGTGCGATCAGCCATTCGGGAAACGGCAGTGTCAGCAACAGTCTCTTTGCCTACAATACTGCCGACAACGGTGGTAATGGCTGGAGGATTCAGCAGCATTGTTCGCGTGAGCTAACGCATGATGGTCGTAGCCTACAATATCCACCTCGCCTCACTAGCGCTAATTTCTGGAACGATGTGACCTGTTTTGCAGGGAAGAGTGCCCCAACTCAGACTGGTGATAGTCAATTTCGTGATCCATTGCTTCAGCCACTGCGTAATAATGGTGGACCGACTCTGACGATGGCTATTCTCGCCGACAGCCCGGCGCGTGATGCTGGCAGTGGCTGTCCAGCAACCGACCAGCGTGGGATAAGCCGTCCGCAGCTTAACGCCTGTGATCTCGGCGCTTTTGAATTACACGTGTCTTTGATCGCTACTCCACCGTTAGTTACTCGTAATCAGCCCCCACCGCTACTTTTCTTACACGGGGTGGATTTTACCAGCTCAACTCAGGCCTTCATCAACGGACAACCACGTTCGACTATATTGATCAGTAGCCAGCAATTACGAGTCACATTGACTATCACCGATGTTGCTAACCTGGGTTCGCTAAGCATTACTCTAAGCGGCCCTGGTAGCGCAATTGGTGCAGCAGAAGTGTTGGTCGTTGATACAGTTTATAGCGCCTATCTACCGATGATTATCACGAACTAACACATA
>JAGHYT010000232.1:0-3568 GCA_017743535.1 Chloroflexus sp. | reverse complement strand
AGATGTGTATAAGAGACAGGTGCGGACCGGTCAGTTGTCGGGCAGCATCAATTAAGCCACTCACCATTGCCAGCACAGCTCCTAGTAGGCCGAAGATCAGGCAGTGAAAAGAACTCTGTTCCCATTGCATACGACCGGTACGCAGGGCAATAAATGTGAACAGAGTGCTGGCTAACAGCAACCCGATAGGAATGTGAACTGTCGCAGGATGCAGTGCGTACATATTCACCAAAATTATATCACAGACGTTACCGGTTCAAGATGAGCACGACCGCCGGTCATCTCCTCGATCTGCTGGCGCACCGCGTGGAGACGATCAACCGGCACATTGACCGTCATCATCACATCAGCAGCAAACGCCTCCTCAACAATGATGGCAGCATGAGCTTCGAGCAACCGACGGATCATGGTGTAGTCGGCATAATGTATGTGCATCGTCACCCGTTGATACAGCACCCGTTGAGTACGGGGCACAATTGCCAACACAGCACGGGTTGCATCACTATAAGCGCGTACCAACCCCCCAACACCCAACAGGGTACCACCAAAGTAACGGGTCACGATAACTGTGATGTCACCCAAATCGGCACCGCGCAGCACAGACAGCATTGGTCGACCGGCACTCCCCGCTGGTTCACCATCATCACTCATGCCGGCAATTGTGCTTGAACCGTAACCTATCAGGTACGCATAGCAATGGTGGGTCGCATCGGGCATTGCTGCCCGTGTTGCCGCAATCGCTGCTCGCGCTGCCTCTACGGTTGGGGTAGGTATGGCCTGAGCGATAAAACGAGAACCACGAACGACAATTTCGGTCTGTGCTGGACTTGCAGGGATCGGATAGTGTGCTTTGGTCATAGCGTATGTTCCTGCCACAATGGATGAGCGATCTCGGCAATTGCTGCCTCTATTGCCGCAATTTCGGTAGTAAGTGCATAGTAACGGGCACGATCCTCAGTATGCCGGGCCACCCAGAAGGGCTGAAACGGTTCAGGGATCGGGTTCCGCAGGGCACGTGCAACCTCGACCAACAGATCACGAAACTCTAATTCCCACCAGCGTTCGAGCGCCGGGCTTAGCTTACTACCCGGTGGACCGAAATCGGCAAGCAGTCGGCGAGCAAATTCTCGGGCTAGCGTTTGGCGTTCATAGGCTATCGTCACTGCCTGAGCGGCCAGCTCGGCCAGACGTCCTGCCAACGCAGTCGGTACCGAAGGAAGTGCGATCGCATCCTGAGCATGCCGGAGTGCTCGCCTGCCACCCTCGGTTGCCAGAAGCGCCAGCGTGAGATGATCGGCAGGTGCAAGGATACGGATCGGCGCAAGAACAACGGTATTGCCGGTATCCCAGGCAAGAGGTGGGTGATCACCAGTACCGATCAATATGCGCGGTGTAGCAGTCATCAACGCCGCACTGGCTGCCGGCGGCATTTCCCACCAGTATGGTTCTGATATATCGGCATAGTGATTTAGCCGCAGCCGAAGTCCAGGATATTGCTGGATAAGGTCGGTAAACGTTGCAATGTTCGCACGCTGGCTATAGCCGTGGGGAATAGCCAGCAACCAGCGCTCCCCGACAGGTGTATACCATGGTTGCAGGGTATCGACATCAACGACAGGCCGCAAAAGCGGTGCGCAGGTAGGATCGAAGATCACCGCCTGGTTTCGTTCAGCGCGGTGAAAGAACAGTGCCGATCTGGGTGTTGGAATACCTGAAATAAGTATGGGCATTGCTATCTGGTCATGCTACAATAAAAAAGACTATAATACAGTATACAACTGTCCTGTGCATGTGTCAGCAACGGATATTGATCGATTGCAGTTCATGGTCTTTCAGCTTTTTCTGATCATTACAAGGAGCTATCCATGACCGAACTGGCCGAACATGCGCCATCGGTTGCGGTAAGTTTCCCCTTACTCCCTCTGAAAATTACGCCGCCACCGGTGCGGCCCGACGAGATTTTGCGTCCTGATCTGCAAGCCTTGCTCGCGGAGGTTCGCCTGTTACCGGTGACACTGGTCATCGCACCGGCAGGCTACGGCAAGACAACTCTGCTGGCGCAATGGGCCGATCAGCTTATTCAGACCGGAGCACAGGTCGTCTGGCTTGGTCTGGAAGCCAGCGATCAAGAGCCGGCGTTACTGTTAGCATATCTGATCGGAGCAATCCGCCGCGTGATGCCCTTTATCGGTGAACAGGCGCTGCGGATATTGCAAAGTATCTCGGGTCTTGATCGCAACTGGCCGCTGGTTGCGGGGGCGCTGCTCGGTGATATTCAGCGCGATCTTCAATCGCCAACCGTTCTGATACTCGATGATGTGCATACCATCGCTGATGGACCGATTACTACCGATCTCCTTGGCTACCTGCTGCGGGCAGCACCGCCTCATCTGCATATTGTTATGGCATCGCGCCGCCCACTCACTTTTGCGCCACTCCCGCGCTTACGCGCCGAAGGTGCGCTCCTCGAGGTAGGTGCTCACGACCTGTTGCTGCGTCGCCATGAGGTGATTGAACTGTTGACACGCGCCGACGTTACCATGTCTGATGAAGAAATCGATCTCCTCCTTGATCGTACCGGCGGCTGGATGTTAAGTGTGCAGCTTGCAGTGCGCACACTTGCCCGTCTGACACCAGCTCAGCGCTATCCGTACTTGCAGGGGCTGGCGACCAATCAGTACGATCTGTTTGGGTATCTGGCATCTGAAGTGCTGTCTGAGCTACCCGAACGGTTGGTTGACCGCCTGATTTGTGCCGCCTTGTTAGGACAGGTGAATCCGGCCTGGCTCGATGAGGCGCTACAAGTAAAGGATAGTGCCCAGTTGATCGAGCAGGCAATATCACTTGGCCTGCCCATAACCGTCGAGACCGGCAATAATACCAATGGTGAGCGTATCTTTCGCTTCCACCCACTCTGGCAGCGTTTACTGGCTGACCGGGCGTTGACACGCTTTGATCGCACCTTTGTCCGTGAGCTGCACCAACGATTCGGAGAAGTGTTGGCGCGTCATGACCAGATTGAGGCTGCACTGCGTCATCTGGCGGCGGCAGAAAATCCGGCTGCGATTGCCCGTGCCCTCCGCGAGCATGCCTGGCCGCTCATCGATACATTGCAACGCGAGAGTCTACGGAGCTGGATCGAACGTCTACCTCCTGAAGTGCGCGAACATGATCCCGAATTGCTCCATATGTACGGCTGGAGCCTCTTCACAACCGATCGTGAACGCGCATTGGAACTGATCAGTGAGGCGGCTGAAGCTTATCGCCAGAACGGATTACCAACGCAAGAATTACGAGCGTTGCGCGATATGACGATCCTGTTGTTTTGGGCTGACACCCCATCGAAATTTGACCAGGTCTGTCGGCAAGTGATTGCTGCCGCGCAACGAGCCACCGATCCGTGGTCACGTGGTGCAGCACTGGTCGGCTTAATGGCCCTCCTCTACAATCGGGGCCGGTTTCGGGCGGCATTACGGGTTGCCCGCTGGGCTGATCAGCGCCCCCTCAGCGTGCTATGGCAGTGGTTGCTGGCCGTCTTACGTGCTTCCATCTATATTCAGCAGGGCTA
>JAGHYT010000231.1:0-3620 GCA_017743535.1 Chloroflexus sp. | reverse complement strand
AGATCGTTGCCGAAGTGCTTGACTACTGGCGTCAGCAATTGGCGATCACCGACGGGCGATAAGCAATATGGGCACTCTCTACATTGTTGCGACCCCGATTGGCAACCTCGAAGATATTACCCTCCGTGCTCTACGAATCTTGCGCGAAGTGAGTCTGATCGCTGCCGAAGATACACGCCATACACGCATCTTGCTCGATCATTATCAGATCAACACGCCCTGTATCTCGTATCATGAACACAACAAACTCGCCCGGCGCGATGAGATTCTTGCAGCCTTAAACAGCGGTGATGTGGCGCTGGTTTCTGACGCTGGAACCCCGGCGATTGCCGATCCTGGTCAGGAATTGGTACAGGCGTGTCTGGCCGCTGGTCATACGATTACGCCTGTACCTGGCCCTAGTGCACCCATTGCTGCGCTGGTGGCATCGGGTATGGCAACCGACCGCTTTGCCTTTATCGGCTTTCTCCCCCGTCAGCAGCGCGAACGACGTGAGCTACTGCAAGAAATTGCTGATCTTACGCTAACCGTGATCTGTTTCGAGACGCCACACCGCCTCCTTGAGACGCTAGCAGACATCGATACCATTCTTGGTCAGCGTCAACTGGCGATTGCCAATGATCTGACTAAGCGCTTTGAGGCGGTCTTCCGTGGTACAGCAGCCGAGCTACTGACTCACTTTACCCACCAGATGCCCCGTGGCGAATTTACCATCGTGATCGCTGGGGCCGAGGTAGCAGCCACCCGTAAACGTGATCGCCAACGTTTACGTACCGTTCCGCCAACTGTTGATTCGGCAGTGATTGCAGCTCACTTACAACGATTGCGCGCCGCAGGGTTGAGCGGCAGCGCCGCTGTACGCCAGACGGCCCAGGAACTCGGGGTGGCGAAAAATACCGTCTACGCGATCTGGCTGGAAATCGCCGCTGACGAAACTGCGTAAGACCGGCTCAAAACAAGTGCATCGCGACATTTTCGCCTCCAGATTCCATTCGCTGTGCACAGTTTAGTAACCGATGAACAGCATTCATTTCATCTGGGGCAAGATTGGAGTATCGCTAGCACCCTCTTGCATAGGGGTAGGGAAACCTGCCCCTACGCACGATCATGGGGATGATAGGCGAGCCAACAGGGTAGGTCAGACCACCCCCAACGAGAAGCTATGGCATCCGCACGCACGGCGGTCAGGTCACGAGTCCATACCACGCTGTCTCACTGGTGGGAATGGTAAAAACGTTGCAAACCCCTGCTTCATAACACGCCAACCGTACTATTGTCGCCCAGCATAAAGCGGTACGCCTTCGGGCGCAACGGACTACGGGTAATCTCCACGTTCCGCCCGATCAGGCTATCTTCCAGGCGATGCGGGAGACCACGGATCGTACAGTATTCAAGCACAATACTGTGCTCAATTTCGCATTCTTCGATGTGGCAGTGGTGATAAATTGAGGTAAATGGGCCAACATAGGCATTCACAATCCGCGTATGCTCGCCGATAATCGCTGGCCCACGGATCGTACTGTTAATGATCTCAGCCCCTGGCTCGATAATCACCTTCCCGATAAGCTGCGAGTCGCGATCCACATACCCATGTACGGCAGGTTCAAGCTCTTCAAGGACAAGACGATTCGCCTCGAGCATGTCATCCTTTTTACCGGTATCGATCCACCACCCTTCATGAACGTAGGGATAGACCCGGTAGCCATTGCTCACGAGCCACTGGATCGCATCGGTGATTTCCAGCTCACCACGTGCCGATGGCCTGATCGCCTCAACCGCTTCAAAGATGTGGTGATCAAACATATAGATGCCAACCAACGCCAGATCAGACTTCGGCTCGCGCGGCTTTTCAACCAGACGCACAACACGCCCTTCGTCATCAAGCTCAGCTACGCCAAACGAGCGTGGATCGCTGACCTTCTTCAATACGATCTGGGCATTGTAATCACTCTGACCAAACTGCTCGATCAATGTGCTGATCCCACCTTGAATACAGTTATCACCCAAAAACATCACAAACCGCTCATTACCGAGAAACTCCCGACTGATCTTCACAGCATGGGCCAGCCCGAGCGGTGCTTCTTGCGGGATGTAGGAAATCTTCACTCCCCAACGCCGACCATTACCTACCGCTGCCCGAATCTCATCGCCAGTATCACCGATAACGATGCCAATATCGGTAATTCCAGCATCACGGATCGCTTCAATAACACGAAAAAGAACCGGCTTATTTGCAACCGGCACTAATTGCTTCGCACTAGTATACGTGATCGGTCGCAGTCGAGTTCCTTTACCACCACTAAGCACAAGACCTTTCATAGACCGCCTTCTTGGTTCGTGTACATCTGCATGTCCTCGCCGGTTGATTCTACATCATGTATCGTAAACGGCAACTTATGGTAGAGTGAAGCCAGCGGAAAGGCAGCCTGGCCTCTCCTGAGATGATTGGTATCTACCGGTTATCAGGAAGATGATCACGACGACAAAGGATGTGGCTGTACACTTTTTGTATGGCATTAGACAGGTATCAACACGGTGAAAGGAGATACGACAATGGCAGACATTCGTGGCATCATCAGTGCAATGCTGACCCCCTTTGTCAGCGATGTTGGACCGGTCGATTACGAATGGCTCCCAGGATACCTGCGCTTCCTGGCCGATGGTGGCTTACACGGGGTATTGGCGTTGGGTACAACTGGCGAAGGACCCTCAATGAGTGTTGCCGAACGGATTCGCACGCTTGAAATAATTATGGCCCACCGTGGCGAACTGAGTGTCATTGCCGGTACCGGCTGTGCGGCGCTTACCGATACCATAGCGCTCAGTCGTGCTGCGATAGACCTGGGTGTCGATGCAATCCTGGTGATGCCACCATTTTACATTAAGCAACCGGGCGATCTCGGCATTCTCGCCTACTTCCGGGCACTGTGTGATGCACTACCGGCTGAAGCACGAGTGATGCTCTACCATATTCCGCAAGTCACCGGAGTTCCTATCACTACTCCAATTATTGATGGCTTGTTAGCAAGCCATAGCGAACAGTTTTACGGCATAAAAGACAGTAGCGGCGATTGGGAACATTCTAAAATGCTGATCGATCGCTATCCCCGACTGCGCATCTTTACCGGTAGTGACCGTCTCATCGCCCGTGCTCTGACCGGCGGCGCGGCAGGCGCAATTACAGCCCTCTCTAGCGCCTTCCCGAAACTGGCCCGTGCCGTCTTCGATGCCTTCCACCAGGGTGGTGACGTTTCGGCAGCTCAGGCCCGGCTCAGCGCAGTGCGCGACCTGATTGATCCGATCAATACACCACCCGCACTCAAAGCCGCCTTGACCTGGACGAGTGACTTGCCGGAAACAGCCCTGCGCTTGCCACTCATGCCATTAAGCAATGAGGAAGTAACTGCGCTACGAGTAGCTTATGAGCGGATTATGACCGGTGCGTGATCTGAGGATGGGCGGCAGATTATTCTTAAGCGGTCTACCGACAGTGACTTGCCCAGACGCACAGAGAGAGAAACCGGGTTATACTTCATTTTGACCGGATAAGAAAGTAGGAACCGTCAGTCGTATGAGCCAGACTCCATTAGCAAACCTACACGTTCGCGAACTTACGCCAC
>JAGHYT010000230.1:0-3692 GCA_017743535.1 Chloroflexus sp. | reverse complement strand
CCCCTTCCTCTCCCACCAGGGGCGGAGAAGGGGGGATGAACGGAACAGGGGCGATCCTGCGGCTGTCAATCACCCCTCTCCCGCAGCGCGGGAGAGGGGCTGGGGGTGAGGGCAGCCCTCACCTTCCCCTTCTTACCCTGGGGAGGAAGATGTTGAAAAGCGCCGGTCGTCGTTCCTTACTGACTTGCGAATCTGGTCAGATTGTGCTACAGTAATGGCGCAATAAGTTGTGCGGGCGTAGCTCAGGTGGTAGAGCATCTGCCTTCCAAGCAGATGGTCGCGCGTTCGAGTCGCGTCGCCCGCTCCGCACTAGGCATCCCACCCCTTGCGGTGGGATGTGTATTTGTGCGGGGATTGCTCTCGCACGGCGAAGATGAAAGTCATCAAGCTACTAAAAATTACACTTTTCCCATAGGGCTTTTCAACGCTCTCGTTATATTCGCCAGGGAGGGCGAACTCCAACGCGGGCTGCGCGGCAATAGCCCGTTGTGTAGGGGGAATGGGGGCGATTGTTCAGTTGAGGTCGGATGCGGGCCGGAGGCCCGCGCTCCTAAGTATCCACACGCGGTTGCTCTGGGTGCGCGGGCCGCTGGCGTGCAGAGGCGGAGGAGGGTGGAAGACCGTGCGCCGGTTCCGTCTACGCCGGGGCGGATGCGGGCCGGAGGCCCGCGCTCCCAGGTATCCCCCCACTCATGCTTGTCATTGTATCGGTAGATAATGTATAATATGCCCTCGAAGTCACCTAACGAGCAACGAGGGTTCTCTATGTATCCCCAATCTCAAAATCGTCGACTCTTCCCGATCATCGTTGGTGTATACGGAGCACTGTGGGCTGTCTTCAGTCTTCTTATGTTGTTCTTTGGCCTGACGAATATTTTAGGTCGCGGGATGGAAGGTCTGGCTGCCCAGGTCGCGATTGTTGTCTTCGGAATCCCCTCGCTGATCGTTGCCGTCTTGCTCTTGGTGTGTGCTGTTGGTCTCTGGCAGGGAAAACGCTGGGCGCTGCTCATGGCACTGGTTCTGGCCGTCCTGCAACTGGCATTGGCAATTCTGGTGAGTTTTGCGCCTAGAGAAATTGCGTATGCTGGCATTGGCGGTATCTTGATTGCGGTGGCAGCGCTGTGGTATATCGTCAGACAGTTTCGGGTCAGAAATTGACGCCAATGGTGCTTCCCCCTGTAGCCGGAGCGTAAGACAATGCTGCCATCAACGCTGACCCTTGAACTTGTTCCGACCGACCAGCACGGCCTTGCTGTTCGTATGGAACTGCTCAATGAGCAAATCTATCGGCCGCCACAGGCCACCTTCCGTTGCGGCTTGTTTGATGAAGCGCGTCTGCGTTCGTTATTGGGAAGCAACCCGCTGGCGTATGGTGCAGCGTTGCGCGATGCTCTCTTCGCCGATCCGCAAGCGATCGCTACCTACCGCGAATTGCGAGCGGCGGCGCTCAATCGTGATTCCAGCGCTGCGCTGCGTTTACATCTGATTCTGCCCGAACACCTGCAAGCCATACGCTGGGAGCTGCTCGTCGATCCGGTAAGTCATCAACCGCTCGGTAGCGACGGGCAGCTCTGGTTGAGCCGATATGTGCCGGTAGACGATGTTTCACCACCGTCATTACCATCACGCCGAGCAGCAGGCGAGCAGCGTGTCTTGCTGGCGATTGCCGACCCCAACGATGCCGAACGGTGGAAGCTGGCGCCGATTGACCGCTCGGCATACGAAGGTATGGTACAGGCAGCGTGGGGCGGTTCGGGCGTGACGGTAATTCCGGCAACCTGGCAGCGCCTTACCACTGAGCTGAGCAGCGGCTACGACATTTTGATCCTGGTGGCGCACGGCAGACTGGTGGACAGTCAGCCATGGCTGTATTTGATCGACGACCAAGGGAACACTGCCCGTCGCTCTGGCGATGACCTGGCCGCGCTTCTGCGTAGTCGCGGTGCAGATGGCCCACGGCTGGTCGTGCTGGTCAGTTGCGCCGGGGCAGGGATGGATGACCATAGCTGGGGTGCTTTAGGTCCGCGCCTAGCCCGTGCGGGTGTGCCGGCAGTGGTTGCCGCTTACGGCGCACTGACCATGGACACGGCAGCGATCATTCTTGACAACCTGTTTCACGATCTCCGCCAGGAAGGACGGATTGACCGTGCGTTGCAACGCGCACGGCTGGCTGCCGCTCAGCAACAGCGTGCGGACTGGTGGCGGGTGACGCTCTTCAACCGCTGGCGCGATGGTCGGATATGGGAGCCAACACACCCCACGCCACTGACGGTTGCCCCATTTAAAGTTCCCTATCGGCGCAACCCGCTTTTCTGCGGACGTGAGCGTGAACTTGCCGAGCTTGAACAAACCTTGTGTGGCGCGGAAGCGGTTACGGTTGTGATCACCGGTATAGCCGGTGTGGGTAAGAGTCAACTGGCCAGTGAATGTGCCCATCGTCTGCGCCGTCACTTTCCGGGTGGTGTCTTTTGGCTGGATATGAGCACCCCTGACCAGGTAGCGGCGCAGATCGCTGCCTGCGGTGGTGTGGATGGGTTGAACCTGCCGGGCTGGAACGGTTTGAGCCTGGAGGATCAGGTACGCGCCGTACAACGGGCCTGGCAAGAACCGATCCGTCGTCTGCTCATCTTCGATAATCTGGAAGAGCGGACGTTGCTGCAACAATGGCGACCAACGACCGGCGGTACGCAGGTGCTCGTCACCAGTCGGCGGAGTGATTGGCGGGCAACAGATGACGTTCATCTACTGCCACTCCGCCCGACCGAACGTAGCGATAGCTATCTGATCCTGTTGGGGCCACGGGCCAAAGCCCGCCAAACCACGATTGCAGCACTCCTGGCCGACGATGCGCAGCGGCAAACGGCTGATACAATCTGTGAACTGCTAGGTGATCTCCCGCTGGCCCTGGCGTTAGCCGGCGCCTACCTGGAAGATTCACCCAATCTGTCACTCGATGCGTATGATCAGCGGCTGAAGCAAACGATCCTTGCCCATCCTTCACTTGGTGACGAACAGGCAGCCGAGAGTGGCTTACCAACGGCTTACCGTCACGGTGTCGCTGCTGCTCTCGCTTTAAGCTACCAACGACTAGACCAGACCCGCGATGCGGCAGCGTTGACCCTGCTGCACCGATTGGCCTGGCTGGCGCCAGAGCCGGTACCATCCCAGTTGCTGATTGCCATCGTCGGTAGCGATACCAACGATCAGGCGGCGGTCGATCCGATGCTACGCCGATTGCGTGCGGTTGGATTGATCGACCAACGCGAGGTACAACTTCACCGGTTGACAGCGGCCTTTGTGCGAGGGTGTGATCCGGCGCCAGAGGAAACGCTAGCGGCAACGGTCGTAGCGATACTAAAGGTCAGTGATCATCTGCAGGACGCCTTCGAGCGCACACCGCTGGCAAGTATCCCTTACCGTCCGCACTATGTCGCGGTGTGTCAGCACGAGACACGCCTGAGCGATCAGGTGGCCGCCCGCTTGCTATCCGCGACGGCAGCAATTCTTCGACGGCTCGGCGAGTACGCGGCGGCGCGCCCGCTTTACGAACGGGCACTGGCGATCCGCGAACGCACGCTCGGCCCCGACCACCCAGCCACGGCCACCAGCCTAAACAAGCTGGCGGGGCTGTTGTATCAGCAGGGCGAGTACGCGGCGGCGCGCCCGCTTTACGAACGGGCACTGGCGATTTG
>JAGHYT010000229.1:0-3783 GCA_017743535.1 Chloroflexus sp. | reverse complement strand
GGTGAAGCAGAAACACGCTGGCAGATTCTGGTCTATTCGGCGATTATGATGGCGGTGTCGCTGCTACCGGTGGCTATTGGTGCGATGAGCTGGATCTACTTGCTCGGGGCGGTGCTGCTCGGTCTCCGCTTTATGCGCGATGCCTGGGCGGTCTGGCGTGTCGGTGATCAGGCCGCAATTTGGGGTCTGTACAAGTATTCCTTGCTGTACCTGGCACTTCTCTTCGCAGTGATGGTTGCCGACCGGTTGATCATTGGGTAGATTTGGCGAAAGACCGGTAAACTGTGTGCTGCGACAGGAGATGTAGCATGCGGATGTACCTGATCGCCGACAGTGACTTTTAAAAGATGTGGCGCGTTTGACTCGCATCGGATCGAACTTTGCTGATCTGGTTGCCCCTTCCTCTTCCAATTGGGAGCGGAAGGAGGTTTTCCCTACAAATTACGTTCAGTCACCAAATCATAGAGGAGTGGCGCGCCGCCACTCCTCTCGATGTGATACGTCGGTATCAGTCTGGTCATGAGTCACATTACGTTATCAAAGGGTTTCATCCGTTGTGACGTGACAACAAGTCTTTCGGATAGGCTCTCAATTCACTATCAAATTAAACAGGTAGCCAACAACGACAATTCCGGTCGTCACCGTTCCGATAAAAATTGCGATTAAACGTGGTTTGAGGACACGACGCAGGATGATCATTTCGGGTAGACTGAGTGCCACCACTGCCATCATGAAAGCCAGCACCGTTCCGAGAGCTGCTCCTTTTGCCATCAAGGCCTGTACTACCGGGATGATCCCAGCAGCGTTAGAATAGAGCGGTACGCCGAGGATGACCGCTGCCGGTACTGACCACCAAGCTTCTCGTCCCAATATACCGGCCAGGGCATCTTCTGGTACGTAGCCATGAATGCCAGCGCCGACGGCAATCCCAATAACAACGTAGAGCCATACCTTTCCAACGATCTCGCGTGTGTTTTCCCAGGCCATAGCAAATCGTTGATGCCAGGTGAGACGGGTCAATGCAGTTGCACCGTCACCTCCCTTAATCTGCCAGACAAAGTCTTCCACGTAACGTTCGAGGTGTAAACGTCCGATGATCATCCCCGCCAGTATCGCGATACTCATCCCAGCAATCAGGTAGAGTAAAGCTATCTGCCAGCCAAACATTCCCAAGAGCATCACCAATGCTACTTCGTTCACCATCGGCGCCGCGATGAGAAACGAGAAGGTCACACCCAACGGAATGCCTGCTTCAACAAAGCCGATAAAGAGCGGTACCGCTGAGCACGAGCAAAATGGGGTCAGGACACCGAGTCCGGCTGCCAGGATGTTGCCGATACCTTCTCGTTTGCCACCCAATAGTTCACGAGTGCGCTCTGGGCTAAAGAATGAGCGAATGGTACTGATCAGAAAGATCATGCCACTCAGTAAGAGGAGAATTTTCGGTACATCGTAGAGAAAGAATGCGACCGCTTCGCCGAGATGTGAACCTTCCTGAAGACCTAGTACACGGAACGTTATCACCTGCGCCAGCGGCTGCACCAGGTTGTACGCGATGAGCCAAATGATGCTGGCGCCAATAACCAGTGCCCAGACACGCCACGTTCGTTGCTGGCGGCCGGTTGAGGGTACAGTTTGTTCCACAATGCTCCTCCTTATATATGCAATTTTTTGAATGTGTTGCCGGTAAGAAGAGCGGGTTACTTTTTGCCCGCTCTCGTTGCCAGGATACGGTTACCTCAACCAGCCGGCAATTTCCTCTTCTGAGGGGATACGGCCAGAAGCAACCAGCACATCGTTTACGACCAGGCCTGGTGTTCGCAGTACATTCCAACGCATGATTTGCGCGTAGTCAGTAACCTTTTCAATCTCGGCTTCCACCTGAAAGCGCTGCACAATGTTACGGACACGCTCTTCCAGCTTACGACAGTTCGGACAACCCGGTCCCAGGATTTTGACATTGATCATAGCGTGCTTCTCCTCTTGTTCGTGAGATAGTTGTACAACGTGGACACGAGCATAAAGCGGTAATAGTCTCTGCTGGCGTATCTCCTCCAACTATCGTCTGAGCCAGATCGAGTATGGACAGAATCTCCGGTTGGGTTATACGGTAGTAGATATTCGGACCATCACGACGATCGGCGATCAACCCGCTCTTACGGAGTACGGCCAGTTGTTGCGAGACATACGCCTGCCGGAGACCTAATACAGCTTCAACATGACAAACACAAGCCTCGCCCTCGCGTAGAATATCGAGGATTTTGATTCTGATTGGGTGCATGAGGGCCTTGAAAAGGCGTGCCTGTTTGGTCACAGTTGTGTTTGTCATAGCTGACATTATATTCAATTTTTTGAATGTGTGAGTGAAGAGATCACAACCTTAGCCTTCCTTCTGCATACCGACAACGAGCCGGCAACGGATGTGGGGCCTGGGGGAGTTGATGGCGTGCTAATACGATAAATGACGGGTTTCAGCCGTACACGGTAGGATGCAGGCTAGCGGCTCGCGCACCCAGGAAACCCGTGCAGGTCGGGCGTCGTCATCAACGAGTGCGTGGCGTTTGTCGGTGTCACTCCGTTTTTGAACCGTTCGGTCATCGCATGGAACCCGAAGTAGAAAACGTTGAGAAACTCTGATATGCTATAGTTGAATTCACTGCAAAAAGGTGACCTTCTCACCACAGAGACCACGGAGATCACAGAGATTAAAGATAATTTTATCTTTCATTGAACATAGGGTTGTAAAATTTTTCTTCCATGCACCTAATGGCCAAAAATTATCCTTTTATTCATAAACCTTACACGCTCTGCGTGCTCTGTGTGCTCCGTGGTGAGTTTTTGCAGTGGACTCATAGTTACTTTACAACTCTATATCTCCTTCGAGGTGTGTCATGATGCGAATTGGTGAGCTTGCTCGTCAAACCGGTGTACCGGACAAGACTATTCGCTACTATGAACAGGTTGGTTTGCTCCCCCCACCGCAGCGGATGGAAAACAATTATCGGCTCTACGCACCGGAGATTGTTGATCGACTGCGCTTCATTGTAAGCGCCCGACGCCTTGGTCTCTCATTACGTGAGATTGCGGCTATCCTGACACTCAATGATCGTGGCGAGGTTCCTTGTGGTGAGATGCTGGCAACTCTCGATCACCAGATTGCTGTTGTTGAGCATCGTATCAACGAACTTCAGACCTTGCGGGCACAGCTTATCGAACTTCGTCAGCGTGGCAGGCAGGTAGCTACGCCGTGGGCAGACTGTGTCTGTGCCGCAGTACGTGACTGGACTGCGGAAGATATTGTGTGACGTCGGGAGCTGTGGCTCAGCGATCGTGCACGATAGTGATAATTATCGTTTTCGTGCTACAGATACCATATCTCAATTTACTGCCCAATAACACTATCAGCTCTCTCATCCCCTCCTGACACCCTACTCAGACACCTTCCACGTACCGGTAACAATACGTGTTGGCGTTGGCAGGCGAAGTGAGATCAAACCGGCCAGCAGTAAAAATCCGGTCGAAGCCCACAGGCAGGTTGTCAATCCATCGTACAAGCCTTGCTGCATCCCCCACTGGTACAGCGCGCCGGACAAGACCGTACCGGTCAATCGCCCCATAGCATTCGCCATATAGTAGAAACCGACGTTCATCGCTACCTTGGCATCGTCGGCATATGCCAGGATCAGGTAGCTATGCACGGCTGAGTTGAGAGCAAAAACCACACCAAAAGCCAGTAATCCACCGACGACGGCCACCGTTGGTGCAAGCCCGGAGCTTAGTGCC
>JAGHYT010000228.1:0-3764 GCA_017743535.1 Chloroflexus sp. | reverse complement strand
GTGCAGAGGGCGAGGGGTATTACCTGAGTACGCCGGCCCCTGGCCCGCCTGGTGCAGAACGCCTACTGACAACGGGTCGGATTATTGGCCTGCTCAAATACCCGCTCGAACTCGGCAAGATACGCCGCGGCTAGGGTGGGGTCATCGATAATCAACAGGTTCTCGTCGTTCGTGCGCTCAGCACGGCTGGTGAAATTGTACGAACCGGTAATCACAATCCGCTCATCAATCACGATCACCTTGTGGTGCATCGTATAGCAATTCCCATCGGGCAAGACATTCAAACCTGCGTCTCGCAACGGGCCGAATTCAGAACCAACGCCCTCAGCGTTGCGTTTCTCGAAGACGCCGCGTACCGGAATGCCGGCCTGGTGACGGGCAATCATCGCACCGGCAATCTCATCACTGGTAAATGAAAAGGCCATGAAAACCACCGAGCGACGGGCATTGTTAATGAGTTCGACAATGCGGGCTGCCGGTCGTTCTCGAGGCGTAAAGTAGTTCTCAATCGTGGCCTGAGCAGTGGTGACACGCGAAAACGGTGTCGTCGCCTGCTTGCTGTTCCCAAACCGACCAGCGGCCATCTCAGCAAATTCGACGCGATAATTTTCAACGATTGCCGGAATGGTAATTCGCAACAGATTGTTGTTGTTGCGATAAGTGTCGTTGATCGTCACATTCCACGAGCCAGTCCAGACAATGCGCTGATCGATAATAATAAATTTGCTGTGTAAGAAGGCCGTCGTATCTTCCCAACTTATCGGGATACCTGCTTCTTCAATAATACCGGCGAATTTTGCGTCAACCGGATCTTCCAGACTTTCACGGTCGAGGGCCAGATGGACGCGCACACCGCGTCGGTGGGCGGCAACCAGCGCCTCGGCGACCGGCTGCAACGTGTATTCAAACGTTGCCAGTTCAATGCTTTGGCGTGCGTTGGCAATATCAGTCAGAATATCGCGCAGAAATGGTGGAGTTACCCGATCGCGTGGCACATCAGGGTAAACCAGCGATGGGGTGGTGAAATAGACCGCGATCTCGCCGCTAACTTCAGGTTTGGGTTGGGTCTCGATGCCAAATGTCGCCGGATCAAGACCAAAACGGCGCAGATCGATAATCCCTGCGTTAATCAGGTAGCCAAGGGCGAGCAGCAGAAACAGCAGAATGATTTGGGTACGATTGAGTCGACGGGGTTGGGAAGAAGGTGGCTTACGGGTCATACGTTTCTCGATAGGCGGCGACCCAGATGGGCCAGCAGGCTAAGCGGTAATGCAGCCAGCCAGCGACGCGGGTATACCGGTGTAGTCATCTTCCGTTGTGTATTGTCGTTGGTGGGCATTGTAGCCACCTGATCGGCGGTACCACACAAGACGGGTACCGCCAGCGATACTGGCGCCATCTGCGCCAACAGGCGTTCGGCGGTAGACACCGAACCGTCGGCTTGCAGTGCGGCGCGTACTGCTTTCCGAATCGCCAGGGCTACCTCTTCGGCGCTAGCTTCGTCGGCAGCCGTGCGCGTCAACTCGATTGCACGCGCCGTTGCCCATTGCAACCACTGCCTGGCCTGTTCATCGTTCAGGCCAGCCGTCAATCGCTCATCCTCCTGTAAGGCTTCTACTGCCAGGCGTTGCAGTGGTGTCAGCTCGCGGCTCATACCCTTACCCGGTGTTACAAACGTGAACGCGGATCGAGTGCATCACGCAATCCGTCACCGACAAAATTAATACTGAGCACGGTGAGAAAGATCAGAGCGCCGGGGAAGAGGGCAAGCCACGGCGCAGCCTGCAAATACTGACTCCCGTCGGTCACTAATCGGCCCCACGTTGGTGTATCAGGCGGGAAGCCAACACCCAGGAACGACAGGGTTGATTCGGTAATGATCGCACTCCCGACCTCCAAGGTTGCGGCCACGATAATCGGGCCGATAGCGTTGGGCAGAATATGACGAAACATAATTGCCGGACGACTGACCCCCAGCGCAATCGCTGCCTCGACGAATTCCTTCTCTTTGAGTGAGAGAAAGGTCGCCCGCACAATGCGCGCCGTGCTCATCCAGGCCAGACTACCGATCACCGTCACCACAATCGTGAAGATACCGGCTTCAGGCGATCCCATGAGTTGAATGACCGGATCGCGGAAAAGATAGACTACCAGGAGGGTCAAGGGAATGACCGGTAGTGACAAAAAGAGATCGGTGATGCGCATTAAAATCTGATCAACCACTCCACCCAGAAAGCCGGCCGTTGCCCCGATGATCGTACCAAGCGAAATCGCAATTGCCATTGCAGTAAGACCAACCAGGAGCGACACCCGGCCACCGTACAGCGCACGCGCTAGCAAGTCGCGGCCAAGGTCATCGGTACCAAACGGATGGATCGCACTCGGCGCCGACAAGATATTAAGAAAATCGAGGTGATCAATTGCGGTCTGCAAATCAACCCGATCCTGGATGAAGGGTGAGCCAATAGCCTCTAATTCGGCGGCCAGCCTTGGTACATAAACATATGGCCCCACAAAGGAGAACAAGGCCAATGTGAACAAGACAATAACGCCGATCATGGCCATCCGATGCTTGCGAAAACGCCGCCAGGCATCACTGAGTAGGGTACGTGGCCTGGGTGATAGCCGGCTCGTCATTTGTTGCGCACGGGTACTTACTGACAGCCCCACTGTGCCATTCATCTCTATTTCAGACATAGCTAAACCCCTTCCGGTCGGTCAGCATGTAGTCTCTAGGAATAGCGTACCCGTGGATCGAGCACACCGTAAAGAATATCAGCGATCAGGTTGAACACCACGGTCAGAATGGCAAAGATAAAGGTCAGGGCCATCACGACCGGCGTATCGGAATTGTTGATTGAAGTAATCAGCAATGCCCCCAATCCGTTTACCCGAAAGAGATTCTCAGTGATAATCGCACCGGCGAAAATTGTCGGAATACCCAGCGCGATTAGGGTGACCACCGGTATCAGACTGTTTCGTAGCACGTGACGTAGCACAACCATCCGATCACTCAGACCTTTTGCCCGTGCCGTGCGCACATAATCGAGTGACAGATTATCAAGCATTGATGAGCGCATAAAGCGGGTGAGCGCAGCCGTCTGCTGTACAACTAGCACCGTCACCGGTAAGGTCATCTGGCGTACTTGCTGGACAAAGGTTTCCCAGTCAACCACCTGAAGCGTGGTGTTGTATACGATTGGAAACCAGCGTAAATTGATTGCAAATATCAGCATCAGGACCAGACCGGTAAAGAACGACGGTACTGAAAAACCGATAAACGCAAAAAAGGTGGCAACATTGTCAAAAATCGAATACTGCTTAACCGCTGAAATAATTCCTATCGGAATAGCGAGGAGCACGGCGATCAGATACGCCGTACCGACGACGGTTAGCGTTTGTGGCAATCGTTGCCAGATCAGGTCGATTACTGGGCCGCGAGTGCCAAACGAAAAGCCCCAGTCACCTCGCATTAACGAAATGAGCCAACGCACGTAGCGCTCTGGCCAAGGCCGGTCAAGCCCAAATTGAATCCGGATTAGCTCTCGGGTTGATTCGGGAATTGCCGGGTTCAATGCGAATTGGGCCAGCGGGTCGCCAGGGGCAAGCGCAAGCACGGCAAAAATAACAAAGCTGATAATCAAGAGCGTTGGAATAGCAATCAAAATCCGTCGAATAATGTATTGCAACATAGTCGTTGCCCCTGTTTTATTTCATTCCAAAAGGCCGCCCTCACCTACCCCCCCTGTCTCTTATACACATCT
>JAGHYT010000047.1:0-29473 GCA_017743535.1 Chloroflexus sp. | reverse complement strand
ACAGATTAAGGATTGTCGTGCGTAGTAATGACCATGCTTCATCGTCGAGTTCTAGAATCAAGCGCGCCTGTTCGTTCGTGAGCTGGACATTAGCACTCGGCAGCTTGCTTAGTGCGCGGATGCGCTCGGCTGCTGAAAGCGTTGGATCGGTGCGAATCCGACCAATGGTTTCAAGAAGGCTAAAAAGTTGTTGGCGTTGCTCTATCGGGATTTGAGGATCGTTGAAGTAAACCAGATTATCGGGGTTGTTGGCAGCCTGTGCGCGACGTTCAGCAGTGAGCACCTCACTGGTGTAGATGACCTCGGTAGGCGAAGAAATACTCAGTGGACTGGGCTGACCGACCTGTAAACCACCGGCGCCGGGCAGTCTGAACGACAGGACTGCCCAGATTCCCGCCCAGAGTAAAAGCGCCGCCAGAAGGAGCCGTATCTGTCGACGTGAAAACGACAACCATTGTGGAGGTACAAACCAACGGGATAACCGGCGGTAGGAAAGAGCTTTCATAGGCGTACTCAACACTGTAGCCTTACCCGGTACTCAGCAGTTCACGGGCCACCTGACTCAGAATGCGGTTCTCGGCTCGACCCTTAAACCGTTCGAGGAGTACCGGCATGACCTTACCCATTGCTGATGGGCCACTGACCCCTAGTTCAGCAATCACTGCCGCCACCAATGGTCGTAATTCTTCAGGGCTGAGCATCTTAGGCAGATATTCGCTCAAGACGGCGATCTCAGCCTCTTCAGCAGCGGCCAGATCGGTCCGCCCGGCTTTCTGATAGATTTCTACTGCATCACGCCGACGCTTAATCTCGCGGGCAATTACCGCCTCTTGTTCAGCCTCGCTCAGGGCAGCGTGGCTATCTATCGAAATATTCGCTTTGGCCGCTTCAATTGCCGCCGGATCACCAGCATATCTGGCCTCAATTTCGGCAACTGCGGCATCAAAACGCTGTTTGGCAGCGTCGAGTTGCGCAGCCTGAAGTGCAGCCCGCGCCGCGCGAATCGCATTCACGCGCACCTTGTCACCAGCACGCATCGCATCTTTCAGATCGTTTGCCAAACGTTCCTGGATATTCATTCGCTGACTCCTTGTACGCTCAAACTAGAGGGAAATCCGTCGTGGATAAACGCGCGCTTTCTCGGCACTGATAATTGCGCGAATCTGACCAACCGTTTCATCAAGGCGGTCAGCATGATTGATAACCACGTAATCGAAGTTAGGTAACTGAGCCATTTCATCGTTGACCATCGCCAGACGCCGTTCGATTTCATCCGGCGATTCGGTACGTCGCAATAACAGACGGTGACGGAGTTCATCAATCGAGGCCGGTGCCAGAAAGATGAAGACAGCTTCTGGCGCGAGACGCTTAATGGTTGCCGCACCATCAACATTGATACGCAGGATCACATCCCGCCCACTTGCTATCGCCTGGCGAATCTCGAACTTAGGAATACCTTTATACTGGCCGTACACCTCAGCCCATTCCAGTAATTCGTCATTCTGGATCATCTCACGAAAGCGCTCAGTCGTCACAAAATGATAGTCAACGCCGTCAATCTCGCCCGGACGTTGCGGACGACTGTTCGCCGTCACGACGAAGTGAAACGGAAAACCCAACTCACGCATCCGCATTAAGACCGAGTCTTTACCTACTCCAGACGGCCCTGAAATGACGACGAGGAGTGGTTGTGGTGGTTTACCCTGTAACACTGGATTAAGCAACTGTTCCATGCCCGCGCCTGCTTGTGGTATCCTGCTGATGATATTGTGTACGTCTTGTGTTGTAACCGTATGTACTTCGATGCTCTGACATTAGCTGCCGTCGTGGAAGAATTACGCACTACGGTGCTCTACGGACGGATTCAGCGCGTTGTCCTTGTTGGACCTCTAACGATTGGATTAGAGGTATACCGAGACGGTCGGCGCCATTATCTGCTGGCTTCAGCCGATGCGCAGACTGCACGGATTCATCTGATCGGTCAGCGACCAACACGTGGCGTTGACGGTGAAACGCCCTTTCTCTTATTGTTACGCAAATACGTGCTCGGTGGTCGCATCATTAATATTGAACAGCCTCCCTACGAGCGAGTCGTTTTGTTCAGTATAGCGAAACCGATGGAGTCGCGCAAACCGACAAACGATCGCGACGAGTTGGTTGACGATGTTGACGACGATGACTCGACACCGGTTGCCGATAACTTGTTACATTGCGATCTTGTGGTGGAACCACAAGACCGGCGGAGTAACATCATCTTAGTTGATGATAATAACACCATTCTCGATGCGATCAAGCGGGTTTCACCTCGCATGAGTAGTCGAGTGATCTTGCCACGGCATGTGTATACGCTACCGCCAGCTCCCGACAAACGTGATCCGTTACGAGCTACCGCGGCCGAGATTGCAGCGTTAACAGGTAATGATCCGGTAAAAGCCCTGGTCAGCGCGTATCGGGGTGTCTCGCCACAAGTTGCCCGTGAAGTATTGACCCGGGCCTGTGGTTCAATTCCGCAATCAACCCAGAGATTACCGGCCTACACTGTGGCTGCCCGTTTACGCGAGATATTTGCTGAACCACCGGCACCACATCTGATCAACGACGAGCAAGGTCCTGTCGGGTTTGCGCCATATCATCCCCTCCATCTCCCCAATGCAATCCCCATGCCAGGCATGAGCGCCGCGCTTGAAGCCTTTTATTCTGCCCGGCAGCAACCGTTAGGACGTGATCGGCGACGTGAAGAGTTGCGGGAACGGCTCCTTGCCAGCCGTGAACATATCGAGCGCCAGCGTGCTCAGATTGCTGCTGAGCTGAAGCGTGCCGCCGAACTGGATCGCTTACGCTGGGAAGGCGAGATGATCTTCGCGTTCCTCCATCAATTACCGCCACGAGCCGGCGAATTGATCGTAGAGGGAGAGCGCATTGTTCTCGACCCAAACCGGTCACTTATTGAACAAGCCCAAGAGCGTTTCAAGGCGTATGAAAAAGCAAAGAGCGCTCGTAGCATTCTGCCCGAACGATTGGCAGAGGTCGAACAGCGCCTAGCCGGTCTTGATCAGTTGCTCGCCTTGCTAGAAATTGCCGATGAATCGCATCAGATCGATCTGATTGCAACCGAAGCGGAAGAGGCCGGTTATCTCCGTCCTTCAGCAACGCGCCGTCCTTCTTTGCGGTCACGGCCACTACAGATACGCTCGAGTGATGGCCTGCCGATCTACATTGGCCGCACTGCCCGACAAAACGAAGAAGTGACCTTTCGTATCGCCCGCCCAACCGACTGGTGGTTACACGCCCGCCAGATTCACGGCGCCCATGTCATTATTCGCGCCGATAATCCGCCGCAACAGACGATTACCGAAGCAGCAGCACTGGCCGCTTACTATAGTCAGGCACGGCATGACGCGGCAGTAGAGGTTGATCTCTGTCGGCGTCGATCAGTTCGTAAGATACCTGGCGGTCCGCCAGGGTTGGTCAGTTACCATCCTGAACGTACCTTGCGCGTTAAACCACAACGTTGTGGCGAAGTGGTACAAAAGTGGTAGACGGGCCAATTCTGTCTGTAGTAGTCTGGAAGCAAACAACCATTGTATGGGTGATCGAAGCGTCAATAGGAAGGAGACATCTGTGCCATACGTTATTACTGAGCCGTGCATCGGCACGAAAGACGCCTCGTGCGTGGCGGTCTGTCCGGTGGATTGCATTTATGAGGGTGACGACCAGTATTACATCAACCCCGACGAATGCATTGATTGTGGCGCGTGCGAACCAGAATGCCCGGTCGAGGCCATCTTCGCCGATGACGCCGTACCAGAGCAGTGGAAGAGCTACATCGAGAAGAATCGCAAGTTCTTTGAGGGATAAATGGTCAGGACTTCGTAGGGGTGGGTTCTCAACCTACCCCTACGAATGCCCTGCGAAAATACCGTTTGCATGATTGGAGGGAAAGGTAGCGATGAGAAATACAACATCTACTGCGACCAATCCTGGTTTGGTTCGCAAATGGAGGTTATCGCTGCCCTTCTTGACCAGAAAGCCATCTCCTATGAACCAAGACAATTCATCGACCTGGCAGCGTCGCCTCCAGGCACTGCTAGAAGTACAACTGGCCCGCTTCCCCTGGATTATTCAGCTCCGTGCTACCTGGCGACTGCTCCGCGAGGAGCGACGCGACTGGCCATGGCTGCTGCCATTGCTGGCCGTTATTTTTGTGAGCACGTATCGAAGTGAACGAGCACGACGACGTTTATCGTAATAGGTCATCGTCGTCAATCATCTCAACATCAGCGATCAGATCAAAGCGCGGAATACTGGCAGCAAAGGTTTGGTTGTCGGGGGTGCGAAAGAAGTATTCTCCCTCCATCCATCCTCGTGGTGACTTAAGCACGCAGAAGCTTTGGTATTCATGCACATCACCAGGGCCGAGCGTTGGTTGTAAACCGACAACGCCATCACCAACAACCTCTTGTTCTTCACCTATGGAGTCATAGATCAACCAGCGCCGACGCATCAACTGCGCAGTACGTCGGCTAATGTTTTCGATCCGCACCTCGTAAGCGAAGACGTAGCGTTGCAACGGCGGAAACGAGTGCCCTGGCAGGTAATACGGGCGGACGCTAATGCGCATTCCTTCACTCAGACGATAATAGAATGGTCGTCGTGTCATTGTCGTTATGCCGAATACAAACGAGATAGTCCTTCAAACGATCAGATGAAGATGACCAGAGTGCACGCACCTCTGGCCCGCCTTACGCAAACCTGGGTGCGCGCACATCCAGCTCGCCTCAATCCGCCTACTTCAAATGAGACCGGAACCAGGCAATCTGCTCTTGAGCAGCATAAAGCTGATTTTCCTTCATTGACAAACCATGACCCTCGTAGACAAAGCGTACCATTCGCGCTGGAACGCCACGATTGACCAGTTGCAGATGGAAGTTCTCGTTCTGCACAATCGGCAAGAAATCCTCTGTGCCGTGGAAGGTCAGCACTGCTGCTTTCACCCGATCAACACCGTAACTCGGCGAGTCGTTGACGTACTCACGAATAGCCTTATATGGCGGCAATCCCTCCATGTACGGTACCAACGGACCACTGCCTAATTTCCAATCACTGATGAGATCGATAAATGCGCACTGTGGATTGGCCGCTGTATACAGATCGGGATGTCGCACAATGCTTTGCAGCACGAAGTAGCCTCCATACGAACATCCGGTAATGCCAACCTTGCCCCGCGATGTCCAACCACGAGCAATCGCCTGTTGCACAATCTCGGCCTGTTCGTCAATATCGATCTGACCGAAATTATTTCGATCAACCAGCGAATTAAAGACTTCTGGAGTGTAGCCGTGACGACCAGCAAGCGGCGTTATCAGCAACACAAATCCGAAAGAAGGGAGTAAGGCATACGGATTTTCGACATTGGCCTGCCACTGATTGATCATTGGCACATTTGGCCCACCCTCTTGCCAGACGATCAGACGGACATTACGTGGTGGAAAAGGAGCGTCAGCCGACTGGATCAAGGTACCAACCCGCACCTGCCCGTTCCGTAGGGTAAAGGTCACCGGGTCTTGCCGGAGATTAGCCTCACGGCGCAGCTCTTCGTTATACCAGGTTAGCCGGGATAGTGCACTACCATCCCAACGCAGACGGTAGATGTCCGGCGGATCGGTGTACGAGGTGTAGGTAAAGACAATCTGGCGGGTGCGGCTGCTGGTGGCAACAACATTGTAGTAGGCGCCAGCACGATCGGCGAGATTACGCAATTCGCCTGACACACGGTTGTAGTAATACGGATGACGGTTGCTACCAACCACTCCACGCACAATGATCTCATCAGGACTGACAAAATCGGCAACGCTGAACGCAAATGAAACATCACCACCAGAGAGCATCGGATGAGTAAATATACCGGTTTGACGGAGTTGACCGTTACTTCCCCGGTCGTAGAAGCGGAAACTGGTGCGCGAAGCAAAACGCGGGTAATACACCGGATGGGTGCGCCCCTGTAAATACGCCGGATGGTGGGCCTTGATCAACAATGACTGACCGCCAGGCGCCCAATCGTGCGCTTCAAGAATGGGTGCACCAAGGGTCGGATCGGGTCGGATCACCTGAGTTTGGCCGCTGACCGCATCAACAACATACGTGTTATTGTTCTGAATGATCGGGTTCTGGGCCGGAGGCAGATTACCGGTCACATCACGATAAATCTCCTCTGAAAAGAGCGAACCAACATAAAATCCACGTCCTTCGGCATCGGGGACACCGATAAACGAGACGGCGAGATATGTGGAGTCGCTTGTCCAGGTTTCACCGAGTAATGCGGAAGCGTAAGGAATACTGGTGATATACCGTTCGCTCCTAGTAGTCGCATCATAGAGGAAGAGGTCATACGGAGCACGGGTCAATTCAACCACATTATCTTCAGCCTGCTGCTGGAAGAGAAATCGATTCAAGAGATCGGAACGCCGTTGACGCAACAAATCGACACGCCGCTGAACTCGTGCTGGCAGTTCAATGCGATTGACGCGCAGCGCAATCGGTGAAGGGAGACCAAGAGTATGCCGAACGGTAAATGGCTTGAATGTCTCAGTTTCATCAACATCATCCTCAGAAGGTGGCTCACGCACAATGAGCCAACTGGTCAGGTTTGGGGCAACTGAGACAATCCCGATATTTTCGTCAGGAATACCAACCGGTTGCGCCGTGATCGTTCCGCTATATCGATCAATGGCAAGTGCAGCAAAAGCGTCTTCATTACCAGTCGCGAAGAAGTTTACCGCCAATACACCCAGAGTACGCTCATCTTGCCAGCTAAAACGACCAAAGCCAAAGAATGGCAACGGAACAAAGAAGTCAAACACGGTAGTATCAACCGCAACGGTATCACCGGTTTCGATCTCAAGAAAGGCGATACCGTCTGCCGAACTGAACAACACTGCACCATCGTCAGGACTGATCTCACTTAACGCACTCGGATACTTTGCATCGTTTTGCAGACGATCAATACGTTCGATTTCTTCATCACTGAGTAGGTTCGGGGGCAGGTCTTTTTCATCACCAAATTGGTCAACATTTACGATATTGTTGCGAATTGGCGCAGCAAAGACAGGTGAAACCAGCCCGACGAGAGCGACTATCAATCCGATCCACCACACTCGGCGAGAGTGTCGCATTCATTTCTCCTTAATCTAAATCATGAAAAAGTGTATAGCGCCACGTTTTGTATCATAGCATATTGATCGGCGCAATGGTATATTATGGGTGTACTCTCAATACCTTTCATGGCATCCGTATGAACTGTAATGAAGCACGTGCACTTCTGGCCGCCGGTATTCGTCCAGGCGCTGCGTCGACTACCAGACTCCGTTTGCATGTTCACCTTAACCATTGTCCGACCTGTCGCGCAATCTGCGAACAGACCGATCAGGAGTTGCTGCTCCACTTACTAACGACCAGTCCGGTTCCACCTGAGCGATCATCTAAACTTCGTCGGCCAGGACGTATGATGCTGCTGGTACTGTTGGTGTTGTTTGCTGGTTGGCTAGGTTTTCAGACCGGTCGCGTTGTGCTGGCAGCAATAACCATCCGGCAGAGCCTGGTGGCGATGCAACTACCGACGACGGCTGCTACTCCGACTCCGGCAATGGCGATGGTTGCATTCACAATGACACCGGTATCTCTGCCCACGCCATCGGTGACCGCACAACCTCAACCCACGATTCATCGACCGGCCGATCCAACGGACGAGACCGCGACATTGACCCCGACCTCGTCTGTGCGTGATGTAGCAGTGGCTCCCTCGCTAACCCCAATCCGTTTGCCGGGCATTGATGGTCGGGTACCAGTACCGACATTGATGCCAACTGTTGGGGTAAACATACCGGCAAACGAGGCAATCCATATTCTGTTGCTGGGGAGTGATCGGCGGCCTGGCGAGAGTTGGGCTACTCGCACAGATGCCCTGATGGTTGTGCGGATCGAACCGGCCAACCGCCGCGTCGCATTGCTGTCGATACCGCGCGACCTGGTGGTTGAGATTCCCGGCTACGGCTATGGGCGCATTAATAGTGCCACGGTCTACGGTGAACAGAATCCGGCTCTCGGTGGGGCTGAGCTGGCGCGTCGTACTGTATCGAATCTCTTGGGAATACCGATCAACTACATTGTATGGGCCGATTTTACTGGCTTTGCAGCGGCAGTCGATGCGATTGGGGGGATTGAAGTCGAACTGCCACAGCCGATCTACGATCCTGCCTACCCGACAATGGATTATGGGATCACAACCGTCTACTTTCCCGCCGGCAAACAGTGGCTCAATGGCGATCAGGCATTGATACTGAGTCGCACCCGCCATGCCGACAGTGCATACGCCCGTGAAGCCCGTCAGCAAATGATCGTGATGGCGATTGCCCGACGCATCCGAGAACACGATGCGGTGCGTCAGGTCGAACTGGCAGCATTGGTTACTTCGTCCCTTCGCCCACATATCCGTACCGATCTTAGTGCCGACGATCTGTTGGGGCTGGCCTGGTCGCTACGTGACCTCGACCTAAATGCAGTAGAGCGCTTTGCGATTGGGCCAGACGAAGTGATCGAGGGCTTGATAGCCGACGATCCATATGCTCTGACCCCGCGACCCAATGCAATAACCGCTGTGGTACGAGCGTTTATTGGCAGAAAATAGGGGTAAGGCGATCAGGACAGGTGGCGAAGCCACTCTCGCCACACCGATAACAGGAAGCATTGCCAACGCGGCACGCTGCTTATCGTCGGTAAACGGTTATCTCAAACAATGTGGGTACCGCCCCCATTCAGTGCCTGACTGATACAGGCCGGTATGCGGGCATCGGCCAGAATGACACGCTGCACACCGCCAACCAGTGCTTCTTGGGCGCCGAGCAGTTTCTTTTTCATCCGACCAGCGGCATACGCCATATAAGCTTCGAGTTCAGTGCGCGGAATATGAGTGATCAGCGATGACTCATCGGGAAAATTGCGCAGCAAGCCCGGCACATTTGAAAGCAAGATCAACGTCTGGGCATGCAACGCCGCAGCAATAGCAGCGGCAGCGCGATCACCATCAACATTCAACGCTTCACCGGCAGTTGAGCAGGCCAGCGGAGCAATTACCGGCAAATACCCAGCATCGAGGAGTGATTGTAACAATGTGCTGTTCACTTGCTCGATAGTTCCGGTCCAGTCGTCACGCAGAATCATCTGCCGCCCCTGTTCGATCACCCTGATTGTCGACTTTCGCTTTCCAGACAGAATGCGACCATCAAGCCCACTGAGGCCGAGAGCCATTACCCCCCGCATCTGCAAGCGTTCAACCAGTTGCTTATTGATCAGGCCAGCAGTCGCCATCATAAAAATCTCGAGCGTTTGTCGGTCGGTATAGCGACTGGTGTGACCACCCGGCGACATCACGAATCGCGGCGGATGACCCAGTGCTTCACCCAGACGATTGGTCTGATCCGAACCTCCATGGACAAGAATGATACGCTCGTTGTGCTGCCAGCGTCCGGCAATATCATCACAGAGGGCATCGTAGTCGTTTCCAGCGCTACCACCGACCTTTACCACAAGCATTGTATTCCTCCTGAGCGATAGCGATGTACAATACAGAACGTTACGTATTCTACCCTAACCTTGAGGTGGTGACCGTTATTCATTTCAGGAAAAGCCACTGTCATCAAAAGAGAAGTGAGGGAGGGCGTGTAGGAGAGGAAGAGACTGGGAGGACCAGCTACCCCCGCTACCTCGCGGATCATACGGCCGCTGACCCACACTCCTAGGCAATGCGGGTCAGCGGCCCGCGTTGGGCAGACATGCTGGAGACGGCGGGTAGGTTGAGAACCTGCCCCAACCAGGCAGGGACAGGCGTCATCGGCGCGACAAGCAGGGGATGGGCAACGCACGGTCGGAACGAGAAGCCGAGCGTCTCCATGCGCTACGGAATAAGAAAGCAACCCACATCTTCTTCACGCTGCTATGCTCGTTTCTCTTTCCTCTCCCTTTCTCTCCGTACCTCTGCCAGGTAGGGTGAAAACGTTGAACCCACTGGTTTTAACATTCCTCTTATTGCGTATCCCGATACTCTGGGGTACAATACATCGTGTGATATGTCAAACAACGATCAAGGGAGGTTGAAACAGCGCTATGCCAACCTACGTGTACGCCTGTGATGCCTGTGGTAAGCAATTTGAACAATTCCAGAGCTTTAAAGACGAGCCACTGACCGTGTGTCTCTGTGGTCAGGCTGGTCGGGTACGCCGGGTGATTCAACCGGCAGGCATTGTCTTCAAAGGTTCGGGATGGTATATCACCGATAGCCGTAACTCGAGCAGTGGTTCGGTTACCGGCAGCAATGCAACCAAAGGTGATACGAGTGATACCAAGAACGACACTGGCGACGACTAGCTATCCATTTGCGCAAGGTAGCGTCCTCCTATACCGCACCGATTGGCATCACTCTCATGGGGTGCAAGGTGCGGTTACTCATGTTATCACGCAATCACTCTCTGCTCTCCCCCCATCCCTCTGCGGGTGTTACTGTCGTTAGGGGCGCTGTCTTAATTGGCGGCGCCCCGACCTACGTATACACCGGTTTACGCACTGCTGCGTATATCCGGTTCCTCTCGCGTTTGTCTATGAGTACGTTGGTTATTCGCATTTATCACTTCAGCGGAGTAATCCGATGGGTCTTTCACATGCACTGTGCGTCTTGCGCGACGATATTCGCGCTATTTTTAAGAATGATCCGGCGGCGCGTAATCTGGCCGAGGTGTTGCTTTACCCCGGTTTACACGCTATTATTCTGCATCGCCTCGCCCATGCGCTCTACCGTCGGAACATCCCTTTTATTCCACGACTGATTTCACAGATCAGTCGCTTCCTCACCGGTATCGAAATTCATCCCGGCGCCCGGATCGGGCGCGGTTTTTTCATCGATCACGGGATGGGTGTCGTGATCGGGGAAACTGCCGAGATCGGTGATTGGGTGATGTTGTACCAGGGAGTTACCTTAGGCGGCACCGGCAAACAAACCGGGAAACGCCATCCAACGGTAGAAGATGAGGTGGTAATCGGTGTCGGGGCCATTGTGCTCGGTGCTATCACCATCGGCAAAGGAGCACGCATTGGCGGTGGTGCGGTTGTTGTCAAGGATGTTCCACCCCATTGTACTGCGGTTGGTGTGCCGGCCCGGATTGTTGCTCGACGTGATCCGATAACCGGTCAGTCACGGCGGGTTGAACCGTTGCCTGACCCAGAAGGCGAGATGCTCCGCGGGCTGCACGATAAGGTGTTGGAACTTGAGCTGCGGATCGCCGATCTCGAAGCAGCTACGCATGTTCACCACGAGGAGCATCGGTTAAAATACAATGCGTTACCTGATCAACTTTGGCAAACACTCTTGAATGACGCGGCCCCTCTCGAAGAAGAGTATAATCAAGGTGCCGGGATTTGAAAGGCCGGCCGTCGGTAACTTATGTAATGTAGCGAGTTCGTATGACTATTCAACTCTACAACACTCTGACCCGTCGGCTCGAACCACTCGAGACGATTGAACCCGGTGTAGTGCGGATGTATGTGTGTGGCGTGACCCCTTACGATGAAGCACATATTGGTCACGCGATGTCGGCCATCGTCTTCGATGTTATCCGCCGCTACCTCGAGTTTCGTGGGTATCAGGTTCGGCATATTGTAAACTTCACCGATATTGATGACAAGGTTATCGCCCGTGCCAATGCCCTGGGGCAAGACCCACTGACACTGTCGGGGCAGTATGCAGCCGAGTTTCTGACCCAGTTGCAGGCAATGAATGTCTTACCGGCGACGGCATATCCCCGCGTCTCTACAACAATGCCGGCTATCATTGCCTTCGTGCAGGGATTGATCGAACGCGGCTATGCTTACGTGGTCGACGGTGATGTTTATTTTCGGGTTCGGCGCGATGAAGACTATGGAAAGCTCTCTGGTCGTTCACTTGATGAGATGCTGAGCGGTACGCGCTTTGAAGTCGATCCACGCAAAGAATCACCGGCTGACTTTGCCCTCTGGAAGGCAGCCCGCCCTGGTGAACCAGCCTGGGATAGCCCATGGGGACCAGGCCGGCCTGGATGGCATATCGAATGCTCGGCGATGGCGATGGAATATCTTGGCCCGCAGATCGATATTCATGGTGGCGGTACTGACCTGATCTTCCCCCATCACGAAAACGAGATTGCCCAGAGTGAGAGTCTGACCGGTCAATGCTTTGCCCGCTACTGGGTTCACAATGGGATGCTGCAACTGGTCAACCCCCAAACCCGGCAGGTCGAAAAGATGTCGAAGTCGCTGGGTAATGTCGTGACTATTGCCGATTTTCTCAGCCGTTACGATGCCGATGTCTTTCGGCTCATCGTCTTGAGCAGTTCGTACCGCAGTCCACTGACGTACAACGACGAGATTGCGGCTGACAACCAGCGCAAACTCGAACGACTGCTCTCAGCACTGGCTCCGGCAACCGGTACGATCCGCGAAGGCCCGGCAGTGACTGCCCTCCGAGAGGCGGCTACGCTTGCCCGCGAGCGTTTTATTACAGCAATGGATAACGACTTCAACAGCCCGGCGGCACTGGCAGCACTGTTCGATCTAGTACGGGCAATCAATGCCGCACGCGATGCCGGTCTGGCAGATGATATCTTGGCAATCGGGCAGCAGACCTTGCGCGAACTGGCTGGTGTCCTCGGTTTACGTCTGCAACCACGACAGCAGACAACCAATGCCGAAGTTACGCCGTTTATCGACTTGCTGGTGGAGGTACGTAGCGAATTGCGGAAAGCAAAACAGTTCGCACTGGCCGATCTGGTGCGCAACCGCTTGAATGAACTGGGAGTGATTCTGGAAGACGGGCCACAGGGAACGCGCTGGAAGTGGGATCGGTAAGGCGCTGATGTCCAAGAGGGAGCAACGGCGGTATGCAGACAACCTCATGGCTTGAAATTGCGGTAGAGGTCGATCCAGAATCGGTTGAGACTGTTGCCGAGATATTGGCTCGCTACGGCTACAACGGTGGAGTCGTGATCGAACAGGGCTGGATCGCCGGTGACGAAGGGCCAGAGTTTCAGTATGATCCTCATCGTCCGGTTTGGTTGCGTACCTATCTGCCACTCGATGCGCAGGTCGAAGAGACGCGCCAACAGATTGAGCATGCGCTCTGGCATGTTCATCAGATTCGTCCGCTGGGGCCGATCCAGACCCGTACTCTGGCCGAAGAGGATTGGGCCAACGCCTGGAAACAATTTTATTCGGTCATGCGGGTAGGCAAACGAACGATCATCGTACCGTCTTGGCTGGAATATCAACCACAACCCGACGATATTGTACTGTTGCTCGATCCAGGTATGGCTTTTGGTACCGGTCTGCATCCGACGACCCGTCTCTGCCTGAACTTGCTCGAACAACTGGTACAACCAGGGCAAGACGTGCTCGATCTCGGTACCGGTTCTGGGATTCTCGCCATTGCAGCCGCTAAACTCGGCGCCGGTCGGGTACTGGCCCTCGATAACGATCCGATTGCAGTACGAGTGGCGCAGGAAAATATTGATCGCAATCGGGTTGGGAATACGGTAACTGTGGCTGAAGGAAGTCTTGGGGTTGGTCAGGCAATGGGGCACTGGCTCTCGGGTGATTTTGGCCCGCCAGAACCAGACCCGGCCCTGCACGAACACGGCCTGCAAGCCATGTTCGATCTGATAGCGGCCAACCTCATTGCCAGAGTACTGATCACGCTCGCACCCGATCTGGCAACCGCACTCAAGCCTGGGGGTCTGCTCATTAGTAGTGGTATCATCGATGTTAAAGAAGAAGAGGTAGCAGCCGCCTTTACCGCAGCCGGCCTCCAACCGATTGCGCGCCATGTGGAAGGCGAATGGGTGGCACTGGTACATCGCCGAATATAACGGGATGATCAACAACGAGGATACGTGCTATGCAGCAGCTCTACCCAATTCTCTGTGAACCGCGATTAGTTGAGCCACTTTGGGGTGGTCAGCGACTGGCGTCATGGCTTGATCTGCCCCCTCCTCATCCCGAACGACTAGGCGAAATCTGGCTGATTTTCGATAGCAACCGGGTGAGCAACGGTGTATTGGCCGGTATGACAATTGCTGACCTGGCCCGTATGTATGGTCCGGCCCTGGTTGGTACACGCCCATTTGCCCGCTACGGCGCCGATTTGCCACTGTTGGCCAAATTCATCGACGCTGCCGACCGACTTTCGGTGCAGGTGCATCCCGACGATGAATACGCCCACACATTTGAAGCGCATACCGGCTTCCACGGCAAAACCGAAGCCTGGTACATCTTGGCTGCCGAACCAAACGCAACTGTGACCCTCGGCACTCGCACTCACATAGAACGAGCAACCCTGGCAACGGCGATCAATGACGGGACAGTTGAAGATTTACTGGCCGAGCAACCGGTGCAGGCCGGCGACCTGATCTTCGTTCCTGCCGGTACGATTCACGCCATTAATGCCGGTATCATGTTGTTTGAAATTCAGCAGAAATCGGACCTCACCTACCGGTTATACGACTACAACCGGCGTGATGCCCGCACCGGTCAGCTTCGCCCTTTACATATCGAACAGGCGCTGGCGGTGAGCCGCCTAGAACCGGCTCGTACCGCCCGTTTACGCCCGCTCGTCCTGGATGAGCAGCGCGAACTTCTGGTGGCATGTCCATCGTTCGCGCTCGAACGCTGGCAGATTCGGGGACAATTGACGGCTACCACCGATTCGGCTTCGCTCGAAATCCTGACAGTGATTGCCGGTACAGCGCAACTGATCTGGCAGCAGACAGTGATCGAATTGCGACAAGGCATAGCGGTCTTGTTACCGGCAACCCTGGGTGAATACCAGATCATGAGTCATAATGGAGTATTCCTCCGTTCATACATTCCCGACATACCAGCGTTGATAACCTCGGTTGGCGTCGAACCAGGCGCTGGCCCGATCTTCCTGTAAGCTGATGACAGAAGAGACCTTCACGCTTCCGAACACACGCCGCTTCTTTGTCAACCCGGCCTGGCTGCGTACCGATCAGATCGTGATCGACGATCCGACGCTCATTCATCAATGGGCACGGGTCTTGCGTCTGCGGACCGGTGATCGAGTCATATTACTCGATGGACAAGGAATGGCAGCAGTGGTCGAAATTACTCACCTTGATCGTCGGCTAGCCCACGGACAGATTATTGCCCGCTGTCAGGCAAGCGGTGAGCCAGCGGCCATCTTTGATCTCTATCTGGCCTTGATTCGTCCTGAGCGATTTGAATGGGCGTTGCAGAAAGCCGTTGAGTTGGGGGCACATCGTATCGTACCGGTCGTGTTCGCCCGTTCGCTCAGCAGGGATCAGATTGATGCACATCGGCTGGTCCGCTGGCAACGCATTGTCACCGAAGCAGCCGAGCAATCGGGGCGAGGGCGGTTACCTGTGGTCAGTCAGCCGCAACCCTTTCTGACAGCCATCGGCGCTGCGCATACTGTTGATCTGGCAATACTTCTCGATGAACAAGCCACAACACATTTGCGTACTGTGTTGCAGCAGCAGCCATCGCTGCGCCAGATCGCAATCTACTCTGGTCCAGAGGGTGGTATCGATCCCCATGAACGTGCTGTTGCCAGCGATCACGGTATTCAGGCAGTGTCGTTAGGACCACGCATCTTACGGGCAGAAACTGCCCCCATAGCGGCACTGGCTATGCTTCAATACGCACTTCATACCTAGAAAAGATATGACAATGGAACGGGTATGGATGATTATCGGCAAGATAATCCAGTGGCTGGCAGTGATTGCCATCGCCTTTCTCGGTGGTTGGGTTACCGGTCGGATTGTCGGCGTTTCACCAATTGATGTGTTTATTAGCGGTGTTTCTAACGCCGATGCCCGGCTGCTTACGCCCGGTGAACGACGCCAACAGGCTGCTATCTTCTGGGATGTTTGGGACCTGGTTGAGGGCAACTTCTACCGCCCAGAAGTGATCGACCGCAAGCGCATGATCTACGGGGCAATCCGAGGCATGCTGGCGACCCTCGACGATCCCTATACCTTTTTTCAGGAACCGGAAGAAGCACAGCAGAATCGCGAGTCGATGGAAGGACGGTATGAAGGGATCGGCGCATACCTGCGTGTTGAGAAAGGTATGATCATTATTGATCGCCCTATCCCCAATTCGCCTGCGCTGAAGGCCGGTCTTCAGCCGGGTGACATCATTCTGGCAGTTGATGATCAACCGCTTGCCGAGCTTATTGCCGGTCTGAATGATCGCGATGCCAGTGCCCGTGCAATCAGTCTGATTCGCGGCCCGGCTGGTACCGTTGTCCGCCTGACCATCCGTCGGCCAGCCGAAGATCGCGTCTTTACGGTGGCAATCACGCGCGCCGCTATTCCGATCATTACTGTAAACAGTGCTCTCCTAGACGATGGAATTGCCTACATCCAGATCACGGAATTTAAGGCAACCACTACCGAGCTGCTGGATAACGCAATTGCTGAATTACGTCCGCAACGACCACGAGCGATTGTGCTCGATCTAAGGAACAATTCCGGCGGCTTCTTAACAACTGCGCAAGAGGTATTGGGTCGGTTCTACAATGGCGTCGCTCTGTACGAACAGGAACGTGGCGGTATACAGAAAGAGTTGCGTACTATCACCGCCGCTCCTGATCGTCGTCTCTTTGATATGCCGATGGTTGTCCTGGTCAACGGTAGCTCAGCCAGCGCCGCCGAAGTCGTAGCAGGGGCCTTACGCGATCAACGACCAGACACCGTATTGCTCGGTGAACGCACCTTTGGCAAAGGGTCGGTGCAAAATATCTATACCCTCCGTGATGGTAGTAGCGTGCGAATCACGATCGCCCGTTGGCTGACCCCAAGTGGAGAAGCTATCAATGGCGTTGGGATTACCCCCCAACACGTTGTACCGGCCTCCAACGATCCCGAATACGCAGCACCATGTGTCCCTGATCGCATTGAAGAACAGAGCTGCGCCGATGCGCAACTCTACTGGGCACTCCAGCTCTTGCGAGAAGGAACCGCACCACCGCCACCACCAGCCGAAACTGTAACGGCCCCCTGATGGAGGCCGTTAACCGGGCAGTGGGCTAAGGGGCAAGCGCGAGGAAGCAGTGTACAACCACCGCGTGAGGCAGAGATTGGGGAGGCAGAGATCCTGACTGGCAGGGATGACACGGATGAACACCATCGCGTGTCCAATCTCGTGACAGCCCACTGCTGCTCGGCACAACCTTAGTATAGCAATGACCCGTACAGAAAAAAGAGAACGGGTAGCTACCACGGGTAACAATTTACTTACTATCGTCAGATGAAAGAGCACCTTATGCTATGATAGCCAGGATATGACAACTAGGCAGCACATTAAGACGATGTAACCGTTACGATACCTACCTCGTTGACAGATAAGATATAATACGAACAAATGATCTAATCAATGGGGATGGTCTGAGGTGGCTATGAACAATCCACGCCCTTTCATCCGTCCTGAACCACGATTGAAAGACGGGCAAAACTCTGAACTACGTGAATACCTGCTGCTTGAACGGGTTGGGCAAGATGAGTTATCGATCATCTATCGGGCAATTCATCAGACGCTTAACCGACCGGTCTTTATTTCGTTGTTACGTCGTCACGACTGGATTTCCAGCAGCCGGTTTCAATTAGCAGCTCGCCTTGCAGCCAGTCTGAGCCATCCCCATCTGTTACCGGTGATCGATGCCGGTCACGATGATCGCTATGGCGATTACATGGTGACGCCGTATGTCGATGCCCGTCCATTGAGCGATCTGCTAACCGAAAATCCGCTCGACCTGGCATTGACAATGCGGATTATTAACCAGATCGCGGACGTCCTTGATTATCTTCACGAACAGCAGGTCGTGCACCGAGACGTACAACCGGCTAACATTCTGGTAACACCGCAGGGCAATGCCTATCTCACCAATCTCAGCCTTGCTGCTACTCCCGATGCGCCCGATCTGAGCCAGATCGATGAGGCAGATTACGTGACACCCTATTCAGCCCCAGAATTGCGGCTGGCCGAGCATAAAGCCAGTCCTGCACTTGATATTTATAGTCTCGGCGCTGTCGCGTATCATCTCCTCAGTGGTGAACTCCCACCCACCGGCCTGATTGTCGAGTTAAACCTTGCCGGGAAACCAGAGGCGCTAGCTATGGCCGAACGGGTCCTGTTGCGGATGTTATCACCCCATCCGAACGTGCGTTTCACAACTGCTGGTGCTGCCGCAAACGCACTACGGCTGGCACTCCGTACCCTGCTCGACCAAACCACCACTGATATGGAGGAGTCGCGCTGGGAAACATGCGCTGAGTGGTTCGAGAATCCGCTCGAACTGGCACTGAGTGCGGAACTGGCCGATCTAGCCAGCCAGTTTCACGATTTTCTCAGCGAAGCGCGGAAGCGCGCCGACAAGTGGCATCGCCGTAATTATGTCCGGCAGTGGCTTAATAACTGGAGCCGGAAGGGCTACTTCCGCCGCGCTGCGTTGGGACAACTGATCGAGTTCGAGTCGATTGCCAGCTTTAACATTTATTTCTACGAGTTGCGAGTACTCTACGAAACTCGTACTGAACCAACCATACGAACGCGACCAATGCGTCTTGATGAACGGCCACAAGCCGAACCAGCCCTGGAAGTCTGGCACGTGCCGTTACCAGCTCCGCAGGACTTCAACTCGGAAGCAGGTGGTGAAGTTATATTGCCGGGTTCTCGCCGCTTCTTTACCTGTCCGGAATGTAAAGGCGCGGGACAAGTGATGTGTCCACAGTGCCAGGGGAAAGGAATGATCAAACCGCGTAAACGACGCAATGATGAGGCCGATCCAATCGAACAGACCTGTCCTACCTGTAAAGGGTATCAGAAGATTCGCTGTGAGAAATGTCAAGGGAATGGTAATCTGGCTGAAGAAAAGGTGTTCCGCTGGTCACGACGTGCGATTGAGTACAGTAATGATGACGATAGCGAAGGGTTACCCAACAACGTCCGTGCGCTCCTCCGTCAGCGTGCGCAGCAGGTCTATGAAGCAGAGATTGATCTCTACGACAGTCAGTGGCGTAGTGTGGGGTCATTGAGTGCCTTGATCGATCAGGCTATTACCAAAGCCGGTAAAGATACCCGACCGTTACGGGCTATGTTGCGGATAAAAGGCGTGACCATGACCCAAATTAATGGCATTCTCGACGATCAAGAGTGTGAGCTGTATCTGATCGGGCCAGATGATACGCTCGAAAGCACGGTACCCCTCTGGAATCTCGAACGGATTGCGCTGGTCGGGTTGGCAGGTCTTCTTGTGGTATTGGTCATAGGGATCCTTTTCATCTTGTTGTGACAGCCCGATTCTCACCTGATCGTATGCTGTCATTGTTACCGCATAGAACATCTGAAGCTTAGGACTTTTCAACGTTTTCACCCTACCCGGCAGGAGATGGAGGTGAGCGGAGGTGAGGAGAGATAGGGATGGATAGCTTTCCAAGCTGTCCGTCGTGTGTGTAGAGGCGTACAACTTCCCCTTCCAAGGCGCTCTAACCGACCTTCTGTTGGCTCGCCGATCATGCGCGTCACCGCAGCAGGAGAGATGGGTTCGACCCTCGGCCCCTGCTTACGGGGGCCTAGGGATGAGGTGTACCGGATGCACCAACTGATGGGTTTCAGCTACACACCACATACGCGGGCCGGAGACCCGCGCACCTAGGTGGTTGACATCAGCCCTGCTCACGTCGACTTCGTTCCCGGCCAAACGCAATTATTTCATCGAGGAACCGTGATGGTTTCAGCTGCTGCCCCCGGTTACGGCTCGCCGTCCATGAGAGATAGAGCCGCTCGGCAGCACGGGTGAGGGCAACGTAGCACAATCGTCGCTCCTCTTCCAATGCCGCAGGATCGCCTATACTCCGCTCGTGCGGCAGCGTACCCTCTTCCATACCGACCACAAATACAAAGGGCCATTCCAGCCCCTTTGCAGCGTGAATCGTTAAGAGCTGAACGCGATCACGTTCATCGTCTTCATCATCAGCATTGGTCAGAAGAGCTACTTCTTGCAAAAACGAACGCAGTTCGGTGTGCTCTTCAGCCGCCCGGATCAACTCTTGCAAATGCGCACGGGCTTCGGCCAATTCCTCTGCATCGAAACGTTCAGCCAAGGCAGCCATGTAGCCACTCTGTTCTAACACGTCGGCTAACAGGTGATCGGGCGGCATCGTGCTTTCGGCTAACCGCCACCAGCGCTGTAACAATGCAAAGAGCCGACGTGCCCCCTCAACTGCACGTGGACTCAGGCCGGGAATGACACTTGCATGACCAAGTGCCGCACTGAGGGATAGAGACTGAGACGTGGCATAAGCGGCGATGGTTGCCAAAGCCTGTCCGCCCAAACCACGGGCTGGCACATTGGCAATCCGTGTCAGGCTTAGATGATCGGCGGGATTCGCGATGCAGCGCAGATAAGCCAGTGCATCGCGTACCACTGCCCGATCAAAGAAACTTACACCGCCGCGTACCAGATAGGGAATACGTGCGTGACGAAATGCCTGCTCGAACGGTCGACTCATATGTCGAGTCCGATAGAGGACGGCAATCTCACGCAATTGTCGTCCCTGTCGCTGAAGATCGGCGATCATGCGTGCTACTTGTTCAGCCTCATCACGGCTATCCTTCGCCTCACTGATCAAGACACAGCGTTCACTACTAACCTGTGCAGCAGCCCGCAACTCCATCGGCGCAACACTCCGACTGTGCCGGATGATCGCATAGGCCGCATCGAGAATTGGCTGTCGCGAACGGTAATTGGTCGTTAGCTCGATGACCTGGGCCTCAGGAAAATCGGTTGCAAACCGGCTGATGATGCTGTGATCTGCGTTGCGGAACCCGTAGATACTTTGCATTGCATCACCAACCACGAAGAGCGAACGAGGGCGTTGAGCCGTTGGCCTGGTAAGCAACTCAATCAGAGCGTGCTGACTCGGATCGGTATCCTGATATTCATCAACCAGTACATGGCGCCAGCGTTGCTGATACGTTGCCAGCAAATCGGGATCATCACTTAACAAACGGTAGGTATTCAGGATCAGGTCATCAAAATCGAGTGCGTTCGCCTGTTCAAGTGCGCGCTGATAACGCCGGTAACAGGCGGCAATAAAGCGATCCAGCGGATCGGCAGCAAATCGCGCCATCAGCCGAGGGGTGAGCATACGGCTTTTGGCCCGTGAAATCAGGCGTAGCACTTCATCAGCCTCGATTGCACGCGGTGGAGTCTCGGTAACTGCGGCTAGCGCTTCTGCTACCAGTTGTAACTGCTCGTCTCCAGAATAAATTGAAAATGAGGCAGTGTATCCTTTCAAACGACCTTCAATCGACTCACGCAGAATACGAGTGCAGACGGCGTGAAACGTGCCACTAGTCAAACCACGAATCCGGGCGCCGAGTAGATGGCGTAACCGTTCGCGCATTTCTCGCGCCGCTTTGTTGGTGAACGTCACCGCCAGAATCTGTTGCGGTGCAACACCATAATGGGTGATCAAATACGCAATCCGCAACGTGAGCACCCGTGTCTTGCCACTACCGGCACCCGCCTTGACCAGTACCGGCCCGATAGGCGCAGTTACGGCTAATCGCTGCGCCGGATTAAGGTGGTTCAGTAATTCCATCGTTGATCCTCGATACGGGCAGGCCATCCCTCCCACCGGGCTGGAATTATACCAAACCGTGAGTTAGCTCCGTTCCGTCACGATGGCTCACGAAGAGCAATACACTATCGCAAACCCGTCCTGAGAGCCTGATCAACAAACCCAGATGTCTCATTGGGCACGTACCATACCCGTGCGACCATTGCATGAGGGGTCCCACCATGCTTTCGCACGCCACGCTCTGTCCCTTGCCTCGCCCCGTGTGGGAAAGGAAGGGGGGCTAGGGGGAAAGTGAGGAGCCAGTTGCCCGCCACCGTTCCCCGCACCATTCTGGAGAGGCCATGGTTGAGCCTCATCACAGGCCCGGGTGTTTGACCATGCTCTGAGATCATGAAGCGTATAATCCCCGATACACACCGTAGAACGCATAGACCGCCCATACATAATGGCGTGTCTCGCTAAAATCAATTGTTTCCACAAACCGATCCGGGTCGGAAACCAGATTGCCACCAGCCCAGCGCTGTGCATTCCCCAAACCGCCATTGTATGCAGCCAGCGCGCCGTGCAGGCTCCCGCGCATGTCACCGATTCGCCGCCCAAGGTAGAAGGCGCCAAAGCGAATGCTGAGGTATGGGCGGTAGAGATCATCGAGGTTGAACTCATTGATACCGAGATTCTGAGCAATGCCGCGACCGGTATCAGGCATGACCTGTGTCAACCCACGTGCACCTACCCACGATGTTGCCCGTGGGTTAAACAGGCTCTCCTGCCGGATGAGCGCGTACAGGAGCAGTGGATCGACGCCGAAACGGCTGGCCTCTCGTTGTACGATGACAGCATACGGGGTTGGAAAACGGAGTCGTTGCAGGGCAAGTGGTAGGGGACCGGCATCCGTAGGCGCCAGTTTGGCAATTCGTTCGGCGGCCAGTAACGCAGGATAGGTAACCCCAGCCTGATAAGCATAGCGTGCCAGCTCCAACAGACTAATAGGTGTTTCGCCTGCCCGCCGCAGACCATCGAGCCATTCGCCCTGTGCTTCGCTGTACAATCCTACCTCACGCAATAACTGTGCTCGTTCGGCCACACCGGCCAGCGTCGGGTCGGCTTCATCGTCTGACCAGCGCTGTATCCAGGCGATAGCAGCACTCCAGTCATCATCGCTGATCGGTGCATCGATGGGTATCGTGCCCACCGGTACGTCGTTCAGCTCTTCCGCCGCACGCGCCGCGTAGTAGCTCTCCGGAGCTGCCAGCAAAACCTGTTGAAAGAGAGCAGTTGCTCCTTCTTCTCCCAGTTGTTGGGCTACCCGACCGGCCCAGAAAGCACCTAACGCCTGACCGATCCCCTGTCCTCGTTCAGCCAGCATACGCCACAGATCACCAGCACCAGCAAGATCGCCGTTGTCGAAGCGCTGCAAAGCGACCCGATGTAACGCTGCAATGCCAAGGCTAGTCGTTGGATACTGCTGACCTAATGTGAGACGAATTGTCGTAGCGGCTGTGCTTTCTCCTAGCCGGTCGTACAACTGAGCAGCCCGGTCAAGAGCAACCGGCGCCCGCGGATCATCTGGTCGCTCGGCGGCATATTGCTGGTAGAGAGCGGCTGCCTCTGCCACTGCACCGCTTTGACCATACGTCTGAATCCAGTCTAGCGCTGCCTGTCGACCAGTATCGCTATCCAGCGCCTGATCACGGGCCGCTGCCAGATCGCTCAAGGCGCCACTGAAATCACCCAGTGCCCGCCGGGCTAGCCCACGCTGACGAAGCGCTTCAGACGGATTTTGCACGTTAGCGATAGCCAGATCGAGCATAGCAATCACATCATGCCATCGCTCTACAGAACGGTATGCCTGAGCAGCAGCGAAGGGATCGAGTAATGGGTCACCGGTCACCCGTAGGGCATCAACTGCCGCCACCGTCACCGGACCGGCAAAAGCAGCTAGCGCCTCACGGCGGAGCGCATTGGCCTTAGCCACATCGCCAGCGGCAGCAACAAGATCAGCGGCCTGCACAAGGATACGCGCCCGGTAATCGGACTGGCTGGCGAAGGCGAGGATAGCCTGCGCATACGTGAGGGCCGTTTCTGATCGACCCTGCGCTACAGCCAGCGCCATTGCCTGCTCGTAAGCAGCAGCCCGCTGCCCGGCAGCCAACTCACCATTAGCTGCTCGTACATAACTCGTTTCAGCTTCAGCAAGACGATTCAACACGCGCAACTGCGCGGCTGCACGCATCGCTGCATACGGCGCCAGCGGTGTGTTCAGTGCTTCGTATTGAGTATAGGCCGCAATCGCAGCCTCGTGCATCCCGGCTGACTCATGGGCGCGGGCCGTTAGAAACAGGGCTGGCGCATACGTTGGCGCAGTCGAGTCTTGTAACAGTGGTCGAAGGACCTCAACAGTCGATGTCCAGCGACCTCGATCAGCAAATGAACGGGCTAGGAGCAGGCGAGCGGTATTCGTTTCAGGTGCACCTGGAAAGAGTTGTACCACCTGACTCAGCAGGTTCGCAGCCGTCTCGTCATCACCGATTTCAACCGCAGCCAACGCATCTTGCAGCAAGGCAGTGGCTGTTACCGGTGTCGGCATCGGTGTCGCCGGTAGGTCAACAGGCGTGACCGTCGGTGATGGTTGGGCTGTCAATGCAACGCAGGCCACGAGCGTGTAACAGCACAAGTAGATCGCGAGAAATGCGGTAAAACGACGATAGAATCGTATCTGTACCATACCCCTTTCCTTCTGTCTGAAGGCAGTATAGCACGTTGGTCAGTTCTACAGAGGGATGCAGTACAGCGGACGGAGGTGGCGAACGGTTGCCCACCCGCTACAGATGCGACAGCGGTTCGTGAGAGAGGGTAGTCGCTAGGCGCAGGCCGCAGCGATGTTCGGAAACGATTGGCTGTTATTCCGCCAATAAGGCCCTCACCACCCGATCCCACGTAATATCAGCAATTAGAGGATGACCGGCAGCACCCAGCCGCGCCGCAGTTGCTGGATCGCTGGCTAGCAGGTCAAGATGAGCGGCTATCGCTACCGGATCGGGCAGGGAAATAAGGCCATTTTCGTTATGGCGTACAAACTCTAACACACCGCCTGCATCGTCGGTTGTAATCACCGGACGACTGGCGCCAAACGCCTCGACCGTCGCAAAGCCATAGTCTTCATCAACCGGTGCGTAGTACACGGCACGGGCATGCGCGTAAAGGTCGATCAATTCATCATCAGACACAAAACCACGGAAGCAGACTCGTTCACCTAGCCCGTAGTCGGCAGCAAGACGTTGCAGGCGTTCACGGTCGGGGCCAGTACCAACAATGATGGCCCGTACTGCTGTGGAAGTGTGCGTCAGTGCAGCTAAGAGCAGGTCAATGCGTTTGGCTCGATCAAGGCGAGCGGGCGAAAGAATGTAATCGTCATACGACCCCGCCCACAAACGTCCGGCGTAGCGGCTCGGCGGGTAGAGTGGTGTGCTACTCAGACCGTTAAAACGTTCGAGCCGCCGACTCACATTGCGCGAGATCGTATAGCGAGCCCGACATTCACGCAAGGCGCGTTCATCAATCCGAAAGATTTGTTCACGAATAGCGCGATGGGATGGCGAACCATCAAAATCGCTCAACGGCGTACCGTACCAGTCGTAGGCCTGCCGATGCTGGTGTACCAGCCAGAGCACTTTGCGCGGATGGCGGATCAGGTACGAAGGGAACTTCGTGGCGATCACCAGATCCACCGCTTCGCCATTGACATGGCTGACATCGATCAAGCGCCAGGCAAGTGCACTATCGATGATACGTTCAACCGGATGCCACTGAAAGGGAAGAGCAACGACATCAACGGTATGTCCACGCTGCCGCAATTCGTCGCGCAGACTTTCAACCAGATATTCGGCGCCACCCCGTACAAACGGTACCTGTGTTGCACAAATGAGAATACGACTCATGATAAGGGGGGAGATTGCTGCATTTGTGCACGCAAAGCGGCCAATTCGGCGCGCAGAGCCGCATTCTCGGCTACCAGCAAGCGAATGGCGCGTGCGGCAGTGTCGTTAAAGGCGTTCTGTTGCTCAACAATCGGGTTAATATACCAGCGTAAATAGCGCCGCACAACCTTGTTCACGAAGGCCACGATCTGCTCGAACACATTGCGACCTTCAAGTGGCCAATGTGCACTAACCACCCGCGTATATTCCAGCTCTTCAACCACCCGCTGCAATTCACGCTCAGCCGGAGTTGGTTCGGCAACCGGCAATGCCGCCCGGCGGGCACGAACTTCAGCCCGCAACGCAGCGAGAGTTGCGGCGACATCAATCTCGTTACTCATGAAACACCCACACTGGCCCGTTTGAGCAATTCATTCAGACGTTGACCCCGCACTTGGGCAATGTCATCTTGATACTTCAAGATGGCGCCTAGTGTATCCTCCACTGCCTGCGGTGTCAACTCAGTTTGATCAAGTGCAACCAGCGCCGTCACCCAGTCGAGCGTCTCGGCCACGCCTGGCAGCTTGTAGAGATCCATGCGTCGCAGCTCCTGAACGACCAATACCACCTGGCGCGCCAACCGCTCACTGGCGCCGGGAACCCGCGCCTTGACGATCTGAATCTCTTTATCCAGAGTCGGATAATCCACCCAGTAGAAGAGGCAGCGTCGCTTCAACGCATCGTGCACTTCACGTGTACGGTTCGAGGTAATGATCACCGTCGGCGGTACCTCGGCCCGAATAGTTCCAATTTCTGGGATCGAGATTTGCCAGTCGGAAAGCAATTCTAGTAAGAAGGCCTCAAACTCTTCATCGGCGCGGTCAAGTTCATCAATCAGCAAAATTGGCGGTTGATCACCACGAGCTTCAATAGCTTGTAGCAGTGGACGCTTGATCAGAAACTCTGGGCCAAAAATACTCTGCTGGGCAGCAGTATTTTGCGCTGCTCCCTGCGCTTCTAACAATCGAATCTGGAGCATCTGACGAGCGTAATTCCACTCATAAATCGTTGTATTGACGTCAAGCCCTTCGTAGCATTGCAAGCGGATCAACTCGCGACCTTGCATACGGGCCAGGGTCTTCGCAATCTCGGTTTTACCAACACCGGCCTCACCTTCGAGCAGCAGCGGTTTGTTGAGCTTCAGAGCCAGAAAGATAGCGGTAGTCAAGGCACGGTCGGCAATGTAGGCATGGGCAGCCAGCGCCGCTTGCAGTTCGTCAATCGACTGAAAAGAGGTATACGTCATAATCAAGCGCTCCAAGGCATAGTTGTTTCTATTTCATTGTACACCGAGTCGTCGATCCCGTTGCGCAAAGGTCGTCGATAGCCACCTATAACACTTCAACGGTATTGGCGGGCAATCGTATGGGGCGACACCCCAATCAGATATTGCAACCATAACCAGAAATCGTGCAGCAGTTGACGCACTATTCCATTAGTGCGGAAGCGACGCGCCGAGGTAACAACTTGCGCCGGTACAACATAAATGGGTGTTACCGCCCGTGCCCGACGAAAGAGTTCCACATCTTCAAAGAGTGGCCAGTCAGGAAACCCACCCAACGCGGTGAAGAGTTCGCGGCGGATCACCATACACTGATCGCCATAACTGGTGAGCAGCGAGTCAAACCACATGAACCGAGCGACCAGCGCCAGCAAGCAGTTGTTGTCGTCGAACGAAAGCCGAAATTTCGCAATCTGCACGTGTGGATCGGCAAATATGTGTGTAAGGAGCGTGAATGCCTGTGCCGGTAATCGGGTATCGGCATGCAAAAAAACGAAGATGTCACCGCTCGCAACAGCAGCTCCGGCATTAAGCTGTACACCACGTCCACGTGGTGCTGCGACGACCCGCGCTCCGCTTGCCCGCGCTAACACCGGTGTCTCATCACGACTACCACCATCGGCCACGATTAGCTCAACATCTGGATCGAGCTGACGAACCGCCTGGATGCAGGCCGCGATCTGATCGGCTTCGTTAAGTGTTGGAATAATTACACTATATCTGGTCATTGTCCCCCTCCACGACAACACTCAGCGCCGACACAGCAGAAAGATATATTCGTGCTTGAAGACATAGAAACCGCCTGCCAGTGCCCGATAGCGCCAGAGTTCCGCGCTCCCCCGCTTCCCCAGAGTGCTGGTAAAGTTCTTAACAATAATACTCTTCAGTCGAAAACCGCAAGCCTTAATCGCTTCCATCGCGTAAAAGCCGAGTGGATACCATTCCCCATGGCGGTAGATGTCACCAATCACCAACACCAGATAGCGATCATGGTCAAGGACGGCAGCTATCCGCCTGGTCAAGGTTACTAATCGCTCGAGAAACTCTTCGATACTCGGTGCATTTGAAAGATCGCGCGGATCATCGCTAAATCGAATGATGTCGTAGTACGGCGGATGCAGGAAGACCAGTTGCACACTCCTCGTACAGTAGCGTGCGAGCAGATCGGAAAAATCAACCGTCAGGCTATCGCCCTGTTCGATAGCCGCAACTGTCCCGTGTGGAGCTGGCTCGGCAGCCAACAGTTCCTGCACATGTTGAACCATCGTCGGTTGCAGTTCAATGCCCAGGGCATGGCGACCTAAACGTCGCGCTTCGATCAGGGTCGTCCCTGATCCGGCAAACGGATCAAGCACCCATTCACCGGGCCGAGTGTAGCGTCGGATAAACTGATGGGGTATCTGAGGCACAAAATTGCCCCAGTAATCGGCACGATGCACTCCAGAGCTATCACGACGCTCGATCAGCCAGAGACTATCGGTCAGAATGTCATCATATTCTTTCCAGCGATGTAAATCGATGTCACTGGCTGGTGCAAAGCGCGGGCCATCGAGCGCACGTTGCAAGCGTTGGACATAATACCGTGCCCGCTCTAATGTTTGTGCCGTAGCAACCTGATCCAGCTCGGCCAGCAGCACCTCGGGTAAAAAGAGAACTGCCTGGCCATCAGGGGCATGGAGTGGATCGTTCGGATCGGCGAGCCGCTGACGAACGGTTGTCAGCCTGGCACGTAATTCAAGCAGATTTGACGCATCGAGAAGGAATGCTATCGCTGCTGTCAGCGCCGCCCGGTTGAGCTGCCATTGTGGCGAATCGGCATAAAACGGCGACTGAGCCGAAGGCGAACGTCCTGTCATGAACAGTATTCCTATCAGACATAGCTTTTGTTATAGGTAGTGTATCACAAAATGAGGCATATCTGCCACTCCCCGCTCATAAGGGTGCACAGCGGCCCTGATGCACGGCACAATTGGGTACCACAGAGGACACAGAGAGCACAGAGGAAGTACGTTGTGTCCTCTGTGCTCTCTGTGGTGCAATATCCCCCTTCAAGTTCCGGCAATTCCAGGGATTGGCGTGGGGCAATGCTACGCTATGATATAGCTGAGAGAACACAAGCACCCTTATTTACTGCACTGTTGGGTACCACAGAGGACACAGAGAGCACAGAGTACTCCCTCTGTGTCCTCTGTGCTCTCCGTGGTGCAATATCCCCCTTCAAGTTCCGGCAATTCCAGGGATTGGCATCAGGCAATGCTACGCTATGATATAGCTGAGAGAACACAAGCGCCCTCATTTACTGCACTGTTGGGTACCACAGAGAACACAGAGAACACAGAGGACCCCCTCTGTGTCCTCTGTGCTCTCCGTGGTGCAATATGGGATGAGCCAAACGATGACAAGTACGATGCTGCCTCTGTGTCCTCTGTGCTCTCTGTGGTGCAATATCCCCGTCACAGCAATTCCAGGGATTGGCATCAGGCAATGCTACGCTATGATATAGCTGAGAGAAC
>JAGHYT010000227.1:0-3855 GCA_017743535.1 Chloroflexus sp. | reverse complement strand
TCGGAGATGTGTATAAGAGACAGGTCACGCGCAGCGCCTGGCGCTGCCCGCTCGCCAGAGGGAACGTGCGGCGGATGGCGGAACAGAACGTTGGTCACCGAACGCAATCGTCGCAGATGCACGGTACGAGCCTTATGAGAAATCCGAGTTTTTAATCACGCTCTAACACGTTGTGATGTGTTCAATAATTGAGCAAATGAACTATTCTTCGAAGGCGAGGAGTTCAACACACCGGCAACCCGTGCGCTATAATGCAGAGTGTCTATCGCACATCAGAAACACATTAAGCATAACCATGCCTCTAATCCGTCCACCACTTGCCGTCGTTATCCCAACCTACAACGCCTTGCGCTATCTGCCTGCGTGTCTGAGTGCCATTCAAAGACAATTGGAACCAGACGACGAGATTGTCCTGATTGATAATCGCTCACGAGATCGGGCTGGCGTTTGGGTGCGCGCTCATTTCCCGGCGGTGCGCGTTGTTGAATTGCCGTACAACGCCGGGTTTGCCGGCGGTGTGAATGCCGGTATTGCTGCGACGAACACCGATCTCATTTTGCTGATCAATGACGATGCACTGGCCGAACCGGGGTGTATTGATGCGCTATGGGCAGCGTTACATGCCTATCCGCAGGCAGGATGGGCGGCAGGAGTGTTGACGTTTAGCCGACGACCACAGATCATCGCCAGCGCCGGTATTTGCTTTCATGCCAACGGCATTGCAACTGATTGCGCGATAGGGATGGCCATTGCACAATTACCATCTTTACCACACGTCATCTTTGGCGCCAGCGGAGGTTTAGCGCTGATCCGACGGGCTATGCTCGATGATGTTGGCTGGTTTGCCGATTTCTTCAGTTATCTGGAAGATGCCGATCTGGCATGGCGTGCTCGTTTGCGTGGATGGGAGTGCGTACTAGCACCGGCTGCGCGTGCTCGTCACGTCTACTCGGCGACCGCTGGTATGTTCAGTCCGCTCAAGCAACGGTTGCTCGGTCGGAACCGTATCCGCATGCTGATCCGTTGTTTACCTACGCCGATACTAATAGCCTGCCTGCCAGCGATCCTGTTCTACGACGTGCTGGCCGTAGCGTATGCCGGTCTGCGACGACAGCCGGACATGTTGGCCGGTCGATTGATGGCACTGGCTGAATGGCCGCAGTTGCTGAACCAACGACGACATATCCAGGCGCGCCGTACTGTATCGGTAAGCGAACTGGCGCGCTGGATTGAACCGCCGCTTGGTCCCATCGCGACCTGGCGTATGCAGCATCGATTAGCGCAGTTGATGGGTTGAGGGTTGTAAACTGTCGATTTGAGATCTACGCTACTAAATAGTCTAATGGAACTGCTATCCTATTGCCGGGTGTGTACTGCATCTGACGACTCAGCACAATAACCCCGGCTAGCGGATAAAGTTGGGGTTGCACCACGGCCAGCCAGGGATGGTTGCGATATGCCAGCACTATACTGGTGAGCAACCAGTAAGGGATTTTGCCACTGATCACGACACCCCGTTGCGGGTCAAGAGTCGGCGCCTCTAGCTGAGCCAACTCATCATATTCAAGATATGGCTGTGTTGGTCGAGCAGTTAACAAGGTATACGTCGGTTCAACCCTGATCTGCCAATCTACGATCCCTGGTTTTAGTTGAGAGACGCAAGGTAGAGACAACGGTGTCACCCATCCCAGTCGTGGGTCGAAGAGCGCAACCTGATGCGGGGCAACGTGGAGGGTCAGCGCAGCGTACAGCCAGTTTGGGCCACGGCCATAAATTGACAGTGGCGTTTGCGGAATCTGGGATAAGACGGGCGATAGGTCATCTGGTTGCCAGCGTGGATTAACGCTCGAAGGGTGGAGCTGCTGGATCAGGTAGGGTAAATCGACCACAAATTCATGAGGCGCTTGACGAAAGATGTGATCTTTCAACTCTTTGGAATCGTAGCGCATTAAACGCTCCAAGCGGTTGGCCAGCGCTGTGGTAACAACACCACTCTGAGCAGTATAACGTTCAAGACCACTGATTACCCCGCGCAACACCGGCGTTTCGATCTCAAGCTGATCATTGCCGTTCAGCACTGAGAACAATTCTGCAATCACAATCAACCCATACCGCTCAACACGATGACGCCATTCGTGCAATCCTTCAGCGGTTGCCGAAAGGACAATCGCGTGGGTACAGTGTCGAAGAATCCGCTCCTGATCAGAGGTTGGCCGTCCACCCACATCGACCAGCAGGGGCAAATGGCGTCGTTCTATATCGCGACACACCCGATCAACAAATGTCTGGTCAAATGCGCCCTTCTGCCGTAACAGACGCACCTGCTCTGGTGCTGCCTCCTGGCTCCAATCACCTTCTCCGTCAGGGCAGGCGCGCAAGACGTAGTGTTCAATTTCTCGTTTGCGCAGAAGGTGACTGAGCAAGTACGTTAAAACCGATTTGCCACTGTGCGGCGGGCCGCCAATTATGACTGCGGGAAACGGGTTCATTAGAAGCTCCAAACATCAAGAAAGAATGCTACAATATTAGCCACTATCAACAGTATCTTTTTGTAGCTATGCCAGATACCCTTTCACCAGCAGAACCATCCTCTGTTCTACTTGCCACCCTCGGTGGCCAACCACAAGTTGTTACCTTTGCTCTGGATGCGCTTCTTGCTCGTGGTGAAATAATCCACGAAGTCTACATTGTGCACCTCGCGCTGACCAACGAGCGTACTCGTCGAGCGTGGCAACGGCTGCAACAAGAGTTCGTTGACGACTACTACGCCGGTCGGCGCTGCCGACTGCGTCGGTTTCCAGTCGGCGTAAATGGCGTCGAACTGACCGACATCCGTACCGCTGCTGATGCCGAAGCCGCCTGGCAGAGTATCCGCACCCTAATCGCCGACCTGAAAAGTGAGGGACGACGGCTCCACCTTTGCCTGAGTGGCGGTCGGCGCATGCTGGCGCTACTGGCAATGTCGGCTGCGGCGTTGCTCTGCGACCATCAGGATCGCATCTGGCACATGTACACGCCGGAAGAGACATTGCAGCGCGTTAAAGACGGCGCAATGATGCACGTAGCGCCAGCCGATGGCGTACAATTAATTCAGGCGCCGATCGTGCCGTGGGGTGCTTACTTTCCGGCACTACGTGCACTAGCACAGACATCGATGCAGGCAGTGCAAGAGCAGTTGCGGCGCGTTGCCACCATCGACGAGGCGCAGTGTCGCCAGGTTTGGGAACGGCTCAGCCCGCGCCAGCGCGACGTCCTGCGCGCCTTTGCCAAAGGCATGCGTCCTGACGAAGTTGCCGCGAGTCTATGCATCACGCTCAATACCGTTAATAGCCACAAAACTGCGATTCTGGCCGAATGTCGCGTTGCCTGGAACCTCCCCGAAGATACATCGCTCGACTATCGCTTCCTGCGTGAGCGTTTTGCCGGTTTTGTTGAACGAGTATAGCCGATCGCAGGTTGCCTTTGATCACAGGATATGGTGAATGTTTTTCGTCAGCGGCGGTGAGGTAACGGTAAGGGGGATGGGGTAGGATGGGAAAAACTCGTGGTGCACCAGTTGTATTGGTGTGTAACAAAGATGTATTGCGAAATCTTGCTGAGAAAGAGGGGAGTGGGGAGATGACCACGCGATTGACAAAACAATGCTTGAAAGGACGTACACAAGAGTACTGGGAGAAGAAACCAGGATTTGAAGTCTATATAAACGAGTTGTTGGGGAGAGAACTCAATCATGCTATCTCACAACCAGATGGCTCGACACGTGTGCGAGGAGCAGGCAAGCCGGTGCATACGCTTGCGCTTACTGTCGGCGAGTCGTTTGAACCGCTACTTCAGGTTATCTGTGTGCTACGCCCC
>JAGHYT010000226.1:0-3937 GCA_017743535.1 Chloroflexus sp. | reverse complement strand
CGAACACCTCGCGCTAAGCCAGCAGTCGCGCCTTGAACAGGAAATACCCTGTTCAAGGCGCGACTGCTGGCTTAGCGCGAGGTGTTCGATATTGAGCGTCGTTGCGCTTTGGATGGCGAGAAAAGCATGATCTGCCCCCCGTCGTTGGCGGTCGGTGCGAATAGCGGCGGTTAGACCAACACCGAGGAGCGGCCAATTGCCTTCGCTCAGTGCTTGCGCCCGCCGGTAAGCCCAGGTCGCCATTGCCTGCGCGGTAGCAGCACTGACGGCAGGAGCTGCTAGATGGTCGGTAATGTCGGCCAACGAACGTGGTGCGTAGGCGTCAACCGCTTCCAGGATTGTGCGTGAAGAACCGGCAATTGCGTGTAGCCAGGCCAGCCCTAAACTGCCGGCGCCGGCAAAGACGAGCACCAACCGCGTCGGTGACGCATGAATGGCAGCGATCTGAGTAGCAATGTCGTTGGGGACAATCATGGCATCACACTACGTCGTAAGAGCATCTGCCAGCCTGCACAATCAATCGTGTCTCCTGGTTCAAGACTATTCGCTATCCGAAAGGCGCGCACTGCCGCTGCCGTCAGCGGGCCAAACATCCCATCAATCGGGCCGGGATCAAAACCGAGCGCCGCTAGGCGGGCCTGGATGTCGGTAACTGCTGGATCGAACTGCGGAGTTGGCTGTGGGGCCAGGTCGGCGAAGCTGCTGCAATCGCGCGCAGTCAGATCGGTCGGAGGTACCCACGTGAAGGCAAAGCCTTCGGCGAGGGTAGTCTGCATCGGGAGCGTTGGATCGGTCGGTAGCCAAACCAACGGGTCGGCAGTTGCAAACTGTACCAACGCGCCGTGTGCCTGTGCATCCCAGAGCACCACTACCGGTTCAGGGAGAGAATCGCCGCGCAGTGGTGTGATCGCGCCGTCGTTGGTGATGCGCACCATCCAAGGTTGAAAAGGGTATTCCCAGGTGTAGCTATCGGTTGGTACCAACTCGACGAAAGCATAGATGGCGCCATCGGCCAGACGCTGTGGTGCGCGTACCAACGGGATGGTCGTCGCCGTCGGCGCCAAAACAGCCTTTTCTGCACCGCTGGCGGCATCAATCAAGTAAAGGCCAAACCGTACATCTGGGCCAGGGCCGCCACCGGCCACTGCGATGTCACGTCCATCTATGCTCCACAGCTCCTCTTCACAACAACTGAAGGTGCGCACTGACAGTTCATCTGGACCAATGATCACCGCTTCGCCACCGGGAATGCCCATTTCTGGTCGTATGACGGCGTAGAGAAGCAATCGATCCCCGGTCGGAGACCACGCCACCGGAATATACCGCCAGGCCGGATTGGTGAAATCGGCTACCTCCGGTTCAGGGTCATCGGCGATGAGCAGACCGGGCCGTCCACCGGTTATCTGGCTCAGGTAGACACCATCGGGCGAATCGTCGCGCCCAATAACAAGGCCTGGCGTGGGGTTGGTCAGATGATACACAATCTGTTGGCCATCGGGTGAGATTCGTGGCCGACTGATCTCCTGCTCGCGCAACAGGGTGCGCCGACCGTTGCCGTCGAGCGCTACCAACTCATTGCCGGTCAGGTAGACCAGCGTCCCGTTCGCAGCGACGCTTAAATCGTGTACCGGTTGGGGTTCGTAGGTAATCTGGGTCAAGCGGTTGCCGTCAGGCTCCAGGCGCATGACCTGCTCGTTGGCAATGAGGTATACCGGTGCCGGTAGGCCGGTACCGGACGGTGCTGCGGTTGGCGGGACGGTTGAAGCGATAGTTGGAAAGATGGTCGGTGCCGTAGTTGACTGCTCTACCGATGGCGTAGCCGTGGATCGGAGGGGAGCTGCGTCAGGCGCCGATGTGCAGGCCGTGCATAGAATGATGAACAACCACCAGATGTACCGGTAACGTTTCACAAGATAACTCCTGGTGCGAAGTACGGGCGTAGTGCTGCTACGCCCCTGCCTCACGATGTACGGGCGCAGCGCGGCTGCGCCCCGCTTGTGGCTCTCCATTCTTTGCTGCAACGTGGCGCTCATGATACCAAAAGCTAACACCCCCCAAAATAGACTGGCGCAGATTCGTAGATAGTGGTATAACACTGTAGACCATGCACATCCTCGCGACCATCTGCGCTAATGTAGAGGTCGTCGGCCGGTATCTCGTGTGACAGATAAGGCTCTTTGTTGTGAGATACATTCATGCGTAAACCTTCATCGTCACCCACATCGCCCTCCGCACCACTCCCTGCGCAACCATTTCCGATTGAGCAAGCGCTTGACACACTCGAACGCGAACTGACCCGCTTCACACCACCGCTGATCGATCAGATGGGTGAAGTAAGTCAAACACCGTTTCGGATTCTGATCGCAACCATCCTCAGTCTTCGCACTAAAGACACATTGACGGCAGTTGTCGCGCCGCGACTGTTCGCTGTTGCCGATACACCGGCAGCAATGCTGGCGCTTGGCGTAGAGCGGATTGCCGAATTGATCTACCCGGTCGGCTTTTACCGGGTTAAGGCGCGGCAGATTGTTGCTATCTGCCAGATATTGCTTGAACGCTACGGCGGTGAAGTGCCGTCTGATCTCGATGAACTCTTGAAGCTCCCTGGCGTCGGTCGCAAGACGGCCAATTTGGTGGTGACGGCTGGCTTTGGTTTGCCCGGAATCTGTGTTGATATTCATGTCCACCGCATTTGCAATCGGTGGGGGTATGTTCAGACGCGCACGCCCGAAGAGACTGAGATGGCCCTGCGGGCCAGATTACCGCAGCGCTACTGGATACCTATCAACCGTCTGCTGGTTACATTGGGACAGAACATCTGTCATCCAACCTCACCACGTTGCAGCATCTGCCCGATCCGCGATCTGTGTCCACGCATCGGCGTCACGCGCAGCCGGTAATATGTTCAGCGTACCGGCGCCAGAAAACCACTCAACAGGCCACGAAAGGGACGAACTGCCTCGATGTGGGGAAAATGGCCACAGTGCGGAATCACGACGAGCTGGGCGCCAGGAATCTCACGGCGGGCGGTTTCAGCGTAAGACAGCGGGAAGACGCGGTCATGCGCGCCCCAGATCAGCAATATTGGGATGCGCAGCTCACAGAGACGTGCCCGCAAGCCGGTCAAGCTCAGATCGGTTGCCGCGTACCGCCGACTAAGGCTGGTGAGTGCGCGGCGGTTCGCGGTACCGCTAATAGCAGCGCGTCCGCGTTCGATCAGTTCGGCCGTAAGGTACGGTTCAGGGTTATGGAAGGCCGCAGCGAGAAAAGCTCGCACAATTGCCGGATGAGCCGAAAGCCAGAGGATTGCTTCACCCACTATCGGCCAGCCGCCTATGATAGTGAGTGGTGATGGTTCAACAAAGCCGTCAGTTGCCACGAGCGCCAGTCGGCTTACCCGTTGCGGATGACGTAGTGCCGTGGCAAGCGCATATTTACCGCCCATTGAATGGGCAACAAAGACAGCCTGCTCGATACCGAGTGTGTTGAGTAGTGCAGCGTAGAGATCGCTTTGCAGATCAAGTCCATACGGTGCATTGACCGGCTTTTCCGAATGACCAAAACCGAGTGCATCAACTGCCAGGGCTCGATAGCCCTGGCTGGCCAGCCAGTCTACTGTTGGCGCCCAATCATCACACGAACCGGCAAAACCGTGCAAAAACACCACTGCCGGCCCATATCCGGCTTCGATCCAGTGCAGTTGATAGCCCTTAACGCGCAACCATCGTGAGCGCATACTATGTTCCTCATCAAGCCAGGTAGCAGGTGTTAGCATTCTCTACGGCGACATCATATCACAGGAAGCAATGGGAGCTAGAGAACAGCCTTCAGCATTCTGCTACAAGGGAGCTGCTATATCGCTGCGATCTTTCTCTCATTCCCGGGTGTGTCTCAATTTGGGGGCATTGGGTTCAGAGGGGATGCTGGTAAGATAAGG
>JAGHYT010000046.1:0-29694 GCA_017743535.1 Chloroflexus sp. | reverse complement strand
GTGCTCTACCGTGAGCCGAAATTGTTGAAAGGTGTGAGCTTATCCCAAACGATCCATTGGAACAGGTTTCAGTGCTCTACCGTGAGCCGAAATTGTTGAAAGGCCATACTCTCTTTTTCCTCCCCCTCGCTGTGTTGACCCTCGTACCTCTTCCCTGACGCCTCATAAGCCTTTCTGTACATTCATTATATCGTTCTTTGGACACTGCGCAAGTGGGGGAATTGCTCCACTGTCGCAACTCGTTGTTTGCGTGAAATTGCTACCGAGTTGCGAGATGCTTTTTGATCCTTTTCTGATGCTTTAAATCTGCGATCAGGCGATCTTTGTATTCGGCATCAAAGGTCTTTATACGAGACCTTTGATGCCTGAGTTGCGAGTCGACCGTTTATACGGGCAGTTCTAGGCCGACTCTATACAACGTCGTTGCAGAAGCGGCGGAATTCACAGTTGACGCACATTGCGCGACTGGTCGGCGGCGCCGGTAGGGCCTCGGTTTGAATGGCTTTCTGCACCGCCGCGATGGTTTCAAGGACGTTTTGACGTAGTTGCGGGCTGATCGGGACTTTTTCGGCTTTGCGTAATGGTATGTGGTAGATCCAGCCGGTTTCTACCGGTAGTCCCCAGGCGTCTTCGATCAGGAGTGCGTAGGCGCCAACTTGCAGTTTGAAGTGTGGACCAGCTTTCTGTTCGCTATCTTTGTAGTCAACAACGACAACTTTTGCTGCCGGGTCTGATCGGTTGGGTATTGCAATCGCTAGATCAAGGATGCCGCGAACGCCAAGGCGCTCTGATCGCAAATAGACGTGGAAGAAGCGCTCGCCACTTTTCAATCCATATGTGCGGAGCGAACGGCGCTCTTCCCGATCTTCCTCGGCACGGTGACTGGCAGCACCTTGACGCATGAGATCGGTCTTCGGTCGGATGGATGGCAGACAATAGGTATACCAGACAACTCTTGGACAGTATCGCCATTGCTTAATGTCACTTACTTCGATGGTGTCGAGATCAGGCATCATCATACTGTTGCTCCAGAGTTCGCCGTTCGCTCCACGTTTTAGCATCAAAGACGAACAGTAGCACGTTTGCGGTGTGGCCCTTCAGCCGCCGGGTGATTTCACCGAAGAGCGCCCGTTGATGGGCTCGGCTGAGATTACCGGCAAATGCGCTGTACTGTATCCGCTGCAAACCATAATCGAGGCAGGCATCAGCTACACGCTGCCGTGCGCGATCGTTGGGGATGTCGTAGATAACGAGACAGTGCATTGCTGACCTCCGTTACCACCCCATAATGAACGGTGTGTAGGTCTCGCGCTCGCCACGGACGAAGGTGGCGATGTGGCGGGCCTGGCATTGGAGAATGTGTCGCAGCGGCTGTCGTTTACCTTCGTATGGCTCAGTCGAATTGAGGCGCTCTAGGACTTTGGTAGCAATGCGCTCACGAGTCGGTTGGTCGAGCCGTCCATCTTCTTCGCGACCGATCTGCCAGCCACGAGTGACCTGGCCGAGGAGCGGGCGATCAACCACGGCCTGTCGGAATTCCTCGATCAGGTCGAGGACAAGGCTCGGTTTGCCCGGTCGGTCGGCATGCAACAGGCCAGCATACGGGTCTAGACCGGCTAAGACAATGGCATGTTCAATCTGTCTGTAGAGAACACCGTAGCCATAGTTTAATGCCTGATTGAATGGATCACTGGCACCTCGTGTTTCACGTCCCGGCCAGTTGAGTTCTGGCGGTATGAGTGCACCTATGGCTTGCCAGTAACGAGCTGCATAACGACCTTCGATGCCCATGAGTTCTTCACGAATGTCGTCTACGGTGTCGGCCTGTAAACGCTCGACAGCAATCTGGTAATCGGTAACTTCTGCCGCCGTTGTCATGAGCAGTTCGTACACTTTGGGCGCCTGTTCTTTGCGATTTTTCGCTGCATAACGCAGCAGGTTCGCCTGATTGCCTAGCTTCCCTAATGTGAAACTGCGCGCCAGGGCGACGCCGGTTGGGCCGTCATAAGCGCGGAGCTGGGCGCGGCGAGTGAGTACTGTACCAGTGAGACCGGCACTGTACAGGCTGGCATACGGGGTGCCATTTGTGCTGATGAAGTGAATAGGTATGCCCTCTTCACTACATGCACGTATTGCATCACTGCTGATCCCAACACCACTCCCGCAGATGATGACCTGCCGCAGATGCATGATTGGGACCTCTTTCACCGATTCGTTGTCTTTTGTGACCCGTAGACGGCCCTGATGTTTGCCAATGAAGCTGCCTCGTTCGTCAACGATGAGTTCCATGGTAGAGTCTCCTTTTGCTACGATGGCAATCAACCGACGTCACCCACAATCTTCTATTGTTAAGGTGCGGAAGCAATACACGCAGCACGCATCGGGTGCGATGCAAGATTGTGCTAATTAGCGTGCTGGCGACGAAATGTTCACACATACTCTAACGAGAGAATACGCTGGTGTCAAATCCCGGAAATGAGGGCATGCCCTCCAGTGTGTACCATCCGTCTCCCTTGACTGCGTTGCGCCCGACGTGGATCAGGCTCCCCCAGACAATCAGTTCGCGCAGGGGTTCCAGTGGGCCTGCAAAGGTGGCACTGCCGATCAGACCACCGACAGGTGTTCGTCGTTGCTGGCGTGATGAGACGCTCACAACGTCGATCCAGCGTGTTTGGTCAGTTGTGACTGTTACTTGTTCAGCGATTTCTAGCAGGCCGCGAAAATCAATGGTGAGCGGACCATCACCATACGCCCGCGAGAGATCGTCGAGGCGCCTCATCAGGCGCTGAATAAGCGGCCGTAAGGCAATGTTTTTCACCAGCCGATCCTGATCGATGAGTCGCAGTGGCGTGTGGAAGGTGAAGGTGATCTGATCGGTCGGCAACCGCGCCGCGTAATCGGCTACTGTCGTTGAATCTATCGGTAATCCAGGGAAATTAACGGTTCTCCCGGGTTGTGGGTAGAGAGTTTGCCGTGTTGCGGTGAGTGGATTGTACGCTTCGATGGCCTGGAGTGCGAAGCGTCCGCGACGACTCCCCAATTCAGGTAGCTTTATGCCGATGCCGTCCCGTTCTAGTTCGTGAACAGCCATCACGAGGTACGGAAAGAAGATCTCGGCTTTGCCAAAGAGGGCCAGTCCAAACTGAAAGGTTTCACCTGGTTGGTATCGCCGCCCGCTATCAAGCGGTGGACGAACAACGTATGGACGCGGTCGTTGTTCACTGCCTTTTTCGTCTTCGCTGCGCATCGGCGCCACCAGTGCAGCGACCGGGCAGTGTTGGTACAGCATGCAGCCAGCACAGGTGATCGCCTCTTTATTGGCGCAGAATCGTTCCCATAGTGAATTGGCAATCGCTCCCCGTACCGCCGGCCCACTTTGCGCGGCCAGCATAATCGGGGTCGCGGCGGTAACGGTGAAGACGAGATGATGTACGGTAAGGGTCATAGTTAGCTCCAATCTGGATCACTGACAATATCACCAAACGAAAGGCCGTTCCGTGAGTCGTAAGGAGTTTGGGCAATCCAGATGTGCCGTTGCCCTCCCGATTCTGCTGGCTGGAGTTTGCCCTGGCTGCGTAAGATGGCAAAGCGCTGTTTGCTGATACTGACCAGATAGTCGTTCGCCTCGATGAAGTGTTCGTTCATCAGCAGATCGATGTAGACTCGTTCAAAGCATTGGGGTACCACATCGACACCATCGAACATCTTATCGAATTCCTCCTCACGCTGGTCATCACTCTTAAATGGGCAGAGACCGTTGATGATGAGGTCAACCTGTTGCTGCATACGCTCGAATGCCTCTCGCCATTGCTGATCAAGCAGGGGATCGACGTAGATACGGTCGAGCCACTCCTGGACGGTAGCTTCATCAATGACCTCACCATCGTGACGCTCAAGTTCGGTTAAAGTGACCCGAACAATGTGGCCAGCCTGGGTTGGATCACGGTGACGACCATATACTCCCTGACCATCGGTCGGTTGGCGGAAGACGTAAACAGGGGCGATTCCTTTCGTGCCACGCCGGTTGACTCGTCCAAATCGCTGTAAGAGTGCTTCCAGCGGCGCCGGATCGGTGTAGATAGTGTCGAGGTCAATATCGAGACTGACTTCAACGACTTGCGTAGCAACGAGTGCTAACGGCGCACGTTGGCCACTGCCATGCGCACAGCGATCCCGAATTGTCTGTTCGATCTGGTTGCGATCACGATATGTAAACCGACTGTGGAGAAGGATAAGCTGTTCTTCTTTCAGACCAGCCTGAGCTAGGAGATCACGAAGCATCTGCGCACGTGCGACGGTGTTTGCACACACCAACACTTGCTGACCATCCTGGACACAGTTGGCAATCTCTCGAATGGTCCCCGGATCGATCAATTCACCATCGCGCAGGTGTAGCCGATGACGACGGAAACGGGCAAAGATGTCCGGCGTCGCCTGAACCATCGCTGGTTTACCAAGGGCATGGGTCAGTCGGTCAATGATGAGTGAGGGAAATGTTGCCGACATCACAAGGAAACGGGCGTTCAGATACTGGCGGAGATAGCGCATCAGGCCGGTGATCAGCGCTAGTCGCTCTGGTTCGTAAGCGTGAATCTCATCGAAGATAAACGCTGCTTGCGTGTAGTCGGTTAGCATGGCTTCAAAGCCGCGCAGTTGGAACAGTGCTTTGAGCAGTTGGTATGGGCTGAGAACTTTAAGAGGACGGGCGTGCAACAGGTTGAGGTTCTTCTCCCATTGTATGCGCCGTGCAATGCTCGCCGACCACTCTTCACCATCACGGAACCGGGCATAAAGAGCTTGCGCTGCCCGTCCGTGTTGGAGACCAACTGCCTGATCGCCAAAGAGATGGCGCAGACGGTCATACATCGCATTCATGCTGGCCTGGTACGGCAGAACGTAGAAGATTCGTGCGGCTGCCTGCGTTCCATCCCCCAGTGCCCAGGCCAGCGCCGCTTCGGTTTTACCACTGCCGGTTGGTGCCATAAGGAAGGTTGTACGTCCCGACTGTTTTGCACTGTCCTGTTGGTGAGGATAGACCTTCTTGCCGGTGAAAAGCGATTCCCAGGAACACCGGATCGGCGCCGGCATACTATGCAGATGGGCCGAAGCCAGATGGTCGGCAGTGGTGATCAAACCGCGCAAGAGGATACCGGGGAGACGATCAGTCTTTGCCGTGTGCGAACTGGCGAGCTGATCAACCCAACGCTGATATTCTCCCAGCCAGTGTCGTACCCGTTCGGGATTGACACGACAGGGTTGCGGAGTAATCGCGGCTACTACCTGCCCTATCCCCAGTTGGTCACGCCAGGGATTGGCACAGGTATCTAACCAGGTGAGCAAACCTTGCGCCGTTTGCTCTGGCAGGTCGTTGCACAGCTCAATAAGCGGGTCTTTACGCAATCCAGGCGGATACAGTTCGGCGATTTCAGCAGCATCGCGATGGTGAGACACAATCGCCGCCACCAGCCAACGCTGTTCTTCTTCACTGAAGTCGTGGGCAATTGCATCAACAAAGCCCAACGAGAGTACCTCGTGACGATGCGGCCAGGGTGGGCCACCTTTCAACCGCCGTTGAAAGCCATGCGCTGCTTTGCCAAAGTCGTGCAGAAAAGCAGCCCAGTAGAGACAGTGCCACTGCCGGTCGGGAAGCAGACTCGGGCGCAGGCGGTAGAGATCGGCTAACCGACAGAGCACATCCCAGGTATGTGCGGCCAGAGTCTCACCACCGTGCTGCTGGCTCTTTGCCAGCAAATCATCGATGTGGTCAGGCCAGGGAGAAGGCTTCATCAGATACTCCTACAAAGGTATGAAACCACAAACCCAACATCAAACCATCAACAGTCGGTGCTGTTGGATCACTCCAATAGCTTGTGGTCTGTTCGCCGAATTTCAGCATTTGTTTGGTCGTTACCCGTTCGGTGAGCATCAGATAGCGTTCAAAGCTGGGCTTCCGGCGGTTATGATAGTCTATCCAGCGCGGCATTAATGTCACAATACCGGCCGGTATTTGGGCAGCCATGCGGTATGGGAGCAGGGTGTGCTCAAAGTAGGCTTGATCAGTTTGCTGAAGCTCAACAATGTCTACCTGCGTATATGCGGCTAAATCCTGCGAGCGCCCCAAGATGACCGGATAACGCGGGAAACGGAAAGCATCGATCCAGTCGGGTCGGTTGATGTAGAGCGTCAAGCGTGGGAAGAGGAGGATATGGCGCTTGAAGGGATTGATGTTCCCTTCAAGCACCTTGGGTTCGCCACCGGGTAGTTTCCCCGATGCAGCCGAGAGCACGTGGATATGCTCAAGGTCGTACCCTGCACCGGCAACAGTGAAATGATAGGCAAACATCACTCCTTCCGGATCGATCCAGTCACCCAGAGCGCTACAAATGTGCCCGTAGATGGTCGCGGGCGGAGGCAATGGAAAGCTCGGCTGTACTCCCAGCATAAAGTGAGGGTAACGGAACGAGGTTGATATGCCTTCGAGCACGATCTTGAGCACCTTCATATCTATCTCCTAGTCCAGCCATTCAGGGTGCCGATCGCAATCTTGAACGAAGGTGGTGAATGCTTCACGGGGATGGCTCAGCCGAATTGGTGGTAGGTTCTGAGCAGAGGCCTGCGCATTATAATCGGTAATAAACTGCTCAAAACTGGCCCGCGCCTCATCGAGATAGCCTTTCACCCAGCCTACGTACACCGGCGAGAGGATACCGTCGGCGAAAACTCGCAATGCGTCGCGCAAGGCCTCGATCTTGATCTCCGGTAATCCGACCCGATTGGCGCCAACGGTATGGTGGAAGATATGGTTTCCGCCCTTAGTGACGGCAAAGATCACCAGCGCCGGACTGACATCGGTATAGTGCAACGTCTGCTTTGCCCCACCTTCCAGTTGCGCCATGCCGGTAAAGAGGGCCTTCACCCGTGCCAGCCGCTCGGCTTTCGGCAACCGATACGATTTCTCGTTTTCGAGGTGTTCAACCCCAGGCACATCACCAATCAGGCGAACCCGTTCTTCGTCAAGATTGCGGAAACCGGTGCGATTGCGGTACGAGAAGGTGCCGCAAGCCCATAGATCAAGTGAGAACAGACCTTTTAATGTTGTTCGGTAGAATTGATGTTCATGCGGTACCGGGTTACCTTCATGGCGAGCCATTACCCCAAAATCACTGGTAGGATTGACAGGGGCGATTGAAACCAGTGTACTAACGCGAAATGGTGAGGCGCGGGTGACCGTATCCTTCACCGGTGTCGCTTCTTCAAGCGAACTCATTTGCTCACGACTCCGTTTGGCAGTATCGGCTTTGCCGGGCGCCCGCATGTACCCGAAAAGGTCATCGTCCCAATACCGGATCGGGTTAGCGTCGGTGTAGGCGATCTTCTCTTCGCGGAAAATCGGCGATGCCCGCCATTCCGGTACGCGCTGTTCAAGCGTCATTCGCAGCCAGTACCGGAATGCCTGTGCCGAAACGTAGGGGAAATTACCGGCTTTGGTGGAGATCACTTTCACACCTACCGTATTTTCTTCCCGTTCACCGGGAATATTGCCCAAATTGTTGAGGGCTGATGCTGGAGCATCAATCAGCAGTAAACCGGTCACGAATGCCATCGTTCGTTGCTCTCCTTTCTAGTCGTTTACCACAACCTCTTCCTCAGTCGGAATCGCATCCTCATTTGCAGCAATCCAATCGCGTAATTGCTCGACCATACGGATCAACACCAGATCGCGCATCAGTCGCCAATCACTCCGTAATACCTCTTCACCCTCCATAAAAACGGCTAAAAAACTATCGAGATCCAACAGGGTATCGGTACCACGCTTGTAACGGGTGTATTCAATGTTGGTCTTGCTAAGCAACGTTAGAAAGTCATTGCTACGTTGGGTCGTAAAGAACTGACGGAAGAAGCGTTTGCCGCCCTGATACCTGGTGTAATCGGCCAGCTTATCACCTAGCTCTTTCAGAATTGCTACCCGGTCATCAGTCATAAGCATTACCTCCTGTACAAAAAGTTCAACCAACGGCCAGGAAATCAGCTCAGCCTCTCGCAAAGTTGAATAGCCGTGACGTGGGTCATCAGCCGACCGCCTGAGATCAGGTTTGCGGAGAAAATAGGTCCGCACAAAACGCGCAGCCTGTTCCGGCAGCGTAAACAGGTCTTCGTAGAGATAGTTCGAGCGTGGTTCAGATGGTTCGGCGGCTTTGTTCCGTTTTCTCGTTGCCGCAACGACCTGCCAGCTCCGCTTTACCAACTCATTCCACAGTTGCCGGTAGGTTGGGGTCTGCACCGCCAGTAAAAAACCGGTAATCTGCAACGGGAGATGGTATATTTCGAGAAATGGCGACTGGCCATTGTTGAAGTAATATGCAGTGATGGCAGGTCGGCGTTGCGAATACCGACTCTGGCGATTCAGAATATCGGTTAGTGCCTCAATCAGGAGGGTTTTCAAGCTCCGTAGCGAACCGGGCAACTTTTCCTCACCGGCAGCCTGTGCCCTTGCAACGTCGCTCAGATTACGTTGCAGAAATTGATTTGCAAAGCCAATTGTCAGCTGCTCATCATCACAATGCACGGCCAGCAACCCGCCACCAACCTTGGCGCAGCCAAGCGGCATCGTCTGTAGAGCCAGGATTGCCTCCGGTGCCATCGGCAAACCGGGATCACCGTTAATAAAGAAGTTGATCGCATCATCACCCTGAAGCAATGGCATTTGCGCCCGCCCTACCCGACCTGGTTGCAATTTCTGCGACAACTCAAGTCCGGCCGCCGGTAAACCGGTAAAGAGGCAGGGTTCAGTGTTGGCAATAGCAAGCGCCCACTGTCGCAAATGGCGCTCAGCCCAGTGTTGGCGCTTCTGCTGCGCTTCAGCCCGTTGCTCAGGCGATAGTCCAGGTCGGTCAGGGTTGAAGGCTGATTGGGCAAACCATGCATTACTGGTAAAGGCAACCGTTAAGAAGCTACGTAACGGCTGTCGTACATAATTCGCTTCGATGTACCTTGCGATCTTCTCCAAATCCTGTGTGTCGAGATCGGCAAACCGCTGTTTGCCCACGAAGGCCGTCATGGTAGCAAAACCAACATCAATAAATGGATGGCCGGTATAGGTTATCTTGTTCATTCTTCCGTCCTCTCATTGCGTACCTCAGGCTCGCACATGAATGCGGGAGTGTGCGAAACGCTGTGTTCGTAAGCGAGTGAGTTTCCAGCCCGTCCCTGCTATGCTGGTGCTGGCGTAGACAGCACGGTCAACCGCCGGAAAAACGGTAAGCTGACACCTTATTCTCCTCCTGTACTACATCTCACGCTCCTCTGTGCAGTGTAGCATCCTACCCTGCAACATAGTTGCAGTCTGCGCGTAATTTGCTGATGCTTGCTGCAACTCAGCGGCAACCATCTGCACTAACTCAGGTGGCGCCAGCACAAGAGCATGTGACCCATACCCCAACACCCAGCGCTTCACCTCGTCGAGCGCACCGCTCTGAAAACGCAACACCAGGCCACCGTCGGCCTGCTCCTCGATCTGCTGTGTGGGATGCCACTGCCGCTCACGAATATACGGCGCCTGGAATCGATCAAACGCAATCACAATCTCGACCGAATACATGCTCCCCTGACCAAGAAAACCGTTGCGTAAATAGGTGTTTACATCGAAGTTGGGATCACGCACAAAACGGTTTTGCCGCCGCACCTGCCAGTGCCTGATCCGGTAGAGCGCAAATTGCCGTATCTCTCCCCGCCGATGATCGAAAGCGATGACCTGAAGGTCACCACGGGCTAGAAAGAGGTGATATGGCTCAATCAGGCGCTGCGTTACCTCCTGACGACTGGCCGTGAAATAGGTGATCTCGATAGGGTGATACTCACGGATACACTCGTTGATGACCTGCACCAGGTCAGGATCAACGTGAGCCAGCGCTCCGGGTTGGAATGTCAAATGATCGAGCAATGCTTCAGGATGGACACTCATCTGGTCGGTCAAGTAGCGTCCGATCCGTTGTATAAAACTCCGAAGCGGCGCGGCAAATGAGGTACCCAGGTAGCGTCGGCTAAGCTCGGTACTGATCAAAAACGCCAGTAATTCCCCCTCGCTGACGTGCAGCACCGGCATCACCCATGTTGAATCGCGGTAGAAGTAGCCACCGTGCCGCCGACTGTAAACCAGTGGTGCGCCTATCCGATCACGCAGATACGCTAGATCGTCGTAAATGGCCCGCTCGCTCACTTCAAAACGCCGACAAAAATCGGCGACCGATGGATACGTCTTGGTCCTAATCATCTGGTCAATCGTAATGAGCCGTTCCAACCGCGACATAGGTTCTCCCTCGAGCGCCGGTTAGTAGCATACCCACGTTCTACGCTTTATTCCTGATGTGAGTTATAGCATGCAACTGCTCGAAAAATGGCAACAGCACAGATGTTTGTTGCAAAGAAACTTACCACCAACGCTGAAACAGATGTAACCTCCCTTCCTGATCTTCGGTTAGCAGCAAGCCACGTTCTTCAAGCAGAGGTAGATCACGGATCACAGTCGAACGCGGCACCCCTAACCGGTACGCTAATTCGGCTGCGGTCAATGGTTCCTCGGCCAATAGTTCGGCATACCGCTCAAGTCGTTGCTGCTTGCTCTGCTTGCTCCCAAACATTGCTACCCTCCGGTAACGTCAATCTCTAGGTGCGACGACCGGAGTGTCGCATGCCGATGTTGCCAGTACTGCAACATCACTGCAACTATCATAGCAAGATAATCGTTCACATATGTGGATAGTGATCTTAAATTTTCAAAGCATTTCAGAGAATTGGCCCGATACCTGAGACCGATGAGAGGCGGTGCTGTTTTCCAGCGCTGATGAGGATCGCTATCCGAAATCCTTGCGTCAGGTTACGACGGAAGGCTTCTATCGATAGATATGGCTCCCGCCGAACGCCGATGGGATGACCTGGCGGGCGCAATGTCGTTCACAGAGGCTTGGCGCCGCCGTGCCTCTTCACCTCCCATTATCGGCGAAGATGAGATGGGTGCGTCGTATGGCGATGAGACACTTCGACCGTGGCAGACGGCGACCACCACGGTAGCGCTACGGAGACGACGGACACCGATTGGTCGCTCTCGTCGCCGGATGGTGCGGAATGAATGGCCCCGTCGGACGATCTGCTGGATGCCGACGGGGATGACCTGCGGGTGTGACGTCATCCGCAGGGGCACGGCGCTGCCGTGTCCCTCGGTACATATACGGTGTAACAGATACTTACACCGTCAATTGGTAAGCGGTTCCGTTCACGATAACTGTATACTGGCCGGGGGTAAACGAACCTTCAAGCATAACCGATTGATCCAGCATTGGGGCAATTGCCGTACATATCTCGGCGCCGCTATGTGCTGCTTTGACCGTTATCGTGATCACATGACCTTCACGCTGCTGACTGATCCCGGTAAACGTTGTACAGCCATCACCAAGATAACCGGTGATGCGAGCCTGTACCTGCGATGGATACGACTCAAGGACTACGAATTCAACTCGGTCAATCGTCACCACACCGCTACGCGGGGTGGGAGTCGAGGTTGTCATAGTGCAGGATGTTAACAGAAGTACCAATCCGGCAATGAGTAATAAGATTCCGCGACGTAACATTGTTTTCCCTCCTTGCAATCCAACTTTCACCATGTTCAGGACGACTCAACGTATGTGTTAGTTCCCCAACACCCAACGTCGTCATTGTTTCAATTTCTTACCAACGTGGTACAATGCATCATGCTATGGAACAACGCAGTCTGTATGATTACAATCTGGCTGAACTGACCGCACTCTTGCAAAGCTGGGGTGAGCCGACGTTTCGCGCCCGTCAGCTTTACCGGCATCTGTATGTCAATTTAGTCCAACATCCAGAACAAATGACCGATCTGCCGCTCGCATTGCGCCGTCGTCTGGCCGAGATTCCACTCTCAACGTTACACCGCGAGCACGTGCAGATCGGTGACAACGGGATGACGCGCAAGGCGCTCTTCCGACTGCCGGATGGTGCAGTGGTTGAGACGGTTCTGATGGTCTACCCCGACCGCTCAACGGTCTGTGTCTCGACCCAGGCCGGTTGTGGGATGGGCTGTGTTTTTTGCGCTACCGGCCAATTGGGGTTATTACGCAATCTCAGTAGTGGCGAGATTGTGGCGCAGGCAATTTGGGCGTCGCAAGAGCTACGCGCAATGGGTATGGCTGGCCCAGCAGGTCGTGTTAGCAACCTCGTCTTTATGGGGATGGGCGAACCCTTTGCCAATTACGACCGCTGGTGGCAAGCAGTTGAGCGGCTCCATGATCCGCAGGGCTTCAATCTTGGCGCCCGGAGTATGACGGTCTCTACGGTGGGATTGGTGAAGGGGATCGAGCGCCTGGCCGAAGAGCGGTTACCGATCAATCTGGCTATCTCGTTGCACGCACCTGACGATGCGCTGCGCAGCGAACTGATGCCGGTGAATCGGCGTTATCCAATTGCTGACTTGATGGCAGCAACTCGCAACTACATTGTCAAAACCCGTCGGCGTGTCTCGTTTGAATATGTGCTGCTCCAAGGAAAAAATGACCACCCGCATCAGGCGATTGCCCTCGCCCGCCTGCTCCGACGCTCGGCGCCGCGCGGCCCACTGCTGTTCCACGTCAACCTGATCCCCTGGAATCCAGTTCCCGGTACTCCTCTTGGACGATCCGAATGGGAACGAGTCACTACCTTCCAGCAGATTTTGACCGATTATGGTATTCCCTGTACGGTGCGAGTTGAACGTGGTGTAGAAATTGCTGCGGCTTGTGGTCAGTTGGCCGGGCGTCAGTTCATACCGGTCAATGCTGTTGGCAACGAATCGTGAATGATGATAACAAAGTGTGCGAGCTATCGCTAGATGTACATGAGAGACCGTATGGCGCCAATTCAAAATGTGAAAGGAATGCGCGATCATCTGCCGGCAGATATGATGCTGCGGCAATATATCGTCAATACGTTAACGCGCATTAGTGAAAATCATGGTTTTGAACCCCTACAAACGCCAATTATCGAATACGCCGAGACGCTGGAAGGCAAGTTAGGAGACGATGAAAAGCTGATTTATCGCTTCGAGGATCATGGCGGGCGGCGACTCGCGTTGCGCTACGATCAGACGGTCCCACTGGCACGAGTGACAGCTCAGTATGCCGGTCAATTATCGTTCCCGTGGCGGCGTTATGCGTATGGACCGAGTTATCGCGGCGAACGGCCAGCGCGTGGACGTTACCGTGAGTTTTATCAGTTCGATCTCGATATTGTTGGTAGTTCCTCTCCACTTGCCGACGCCGAGATCATCGCTATCCTGTGTGAAGCACTAGCTGCGCTTGGCTTTCCTGGTTTTGTAACCTTGCTCAATCATCGTCAGATTATCGGCGGTATAGCCCGCGTCAGTGGACTATCAGAAGAGGCTGCGGGTGGTGTCTATCGAGCTATCGACAAATTTGACAAGATCGGTCCAGATGGTGTGCGCACCGAATTGCTCAAATCGGGTATTACCCCTGCGGCTGCCGACCACATCCTGGAGTTGGTACAAATCGATGGTACACCAGACGAAGTGCTGCATGCGCTGAGCCAACAACTCGCCGACGATGAGCGGGCCACTGCGGCTATTGCCAACCTGCGCGCTGTGTTGGCCGGTCTGACAGCAATGGGAGTTCCTCCTGATCAGTATCGCGTTGCCCCCCGTCTGGCGCGTGGTCTTTCGTACTACACTGGCGTTGTCTTTGAAGCAATCACACCGCACTGGCCCGAAGGTTCACTCCTTGGCGGTGGACGTTACGACGATCTCATCGGGCTGTTCGCCGGTCGGCAGATTCCGACGGTTGGGCTTGCCTTCGGCATTGATCGGCTCCACGATGTGATGCTCGAGCTAAATCTCGGCCCGCGTCCGCGCACCACTGCGCTCGCATTTGTCACGTTGTTTAGTGTCGATCAGGTTGCCGACAGTCTGGCTCTGGCGGCAGAACTACGCGCCGCCGGGATTAATACGGTCATTGCGCTTGAACCAGGGAACATCGGTAAGCAGTTCAAGGAAGCTGACCGTCGTGGAGTACGCTTTGCACTAGTGCTTGGCCCCGATGAGCTGGCACGTGGTGAGGTTGTGGTGAAAGATCTACAGCGCGGTGAACAACGTTCACTACCGCGTGCTGCTGCCATTAGTCTGCTTGCCGAGGCGTTGAACGAAGGGAAGTAATACCAGGCGTGTGTTCACCAAAGATGGGCAGGTTCTTATGACCTGCCCTTTTCTGTTTCAGTTGAGAACCCATTCCAAAAAGCCCTCGCCGCAATCTGCCAGCATTGCCCACAAGCGATATAATACAAACTTACTCTCTCAACAGTAACCATTCGTTGATGGTGCGCAGAGGTATGAACAGCCAAAAGCCAATTTACGGTGTAGGTGCAGTCGTGTATCGCATTCAGGCCGATCATGCAATTGAGATTTTACTCATCCGCAAACATAAAGGTTTTTGGTCACTCCCAAAAGGGAAGATCAAGAGCAAGGAATCTGCACTTGACGCGATTGTGCGTGAGGTACGTGAAGAGACCCATGTGACCGCTGAAGTGGTTGATATGTTGGGCAGTATTGACTATGTTATCAATGGACCGCGTGGTCAACAGCGCAAAATCGTTGACTATTACTTACTCCACGCCATCAAGGGCCGCGCACGACCAATGGGTGGCCGTGAGCAGATTGTTGCCGTGGAGTGGGTACCACTCGCCGAAGCACTTGAGCGACTGCAACGCCCAAAGTTACGGGCAATTGTGCGTGTAGCACAAACACTGTTCAGCCACTAAGGTAGTCGGCTGCAAACCCAAATAGTCTCAACGCACTATAGCTCAATCGCGCGCTTCTGTACCGCTAAGATCTCGCACCGGAAATGCCCACCCAACTCATGTCAGATGCACAAGTAATATTTGTCCATCGCGTGCTATAATCAACGTACATAGCACTGAGGTGGGAACGTATGGATGAGATTGCTGCCAACCAACTGGCACGTCGGGTTGAAGAACATCGGCAGACCTTCGCCTACCGGGTAGCCGTTAAGTTATTGCGCGCTTTTCCAGAACTCACCCATACCCTGCGCCTCGAAGAAAATTACGCTCCGGCCGAACGAATGGCGGAAGTAGCGGTACGTCCGTTCATCAATCTGGTGCACGCCATCTTATTGTTTAACACACTCGATATTGCTGAAACCGAGTTACGCTGGGCACGTGGTGTCTTACCCCGTTGGGGCGTAGCCTATGAACATACGGCCACAATGATCCGCTGGTATTTTGAAGAGCTAAGCCACCTCCCCCTTTCACCAGCCGAACGTCTCGTGGTTGCTGAACTCGAGCAGTCTCTACTGAGTCTCATGGATCGAATTTACCATTCCAACGAACAACGTCCGCGTCTGACTAAGTTGTAACTCAACTCAAGAGAAAGCAGGAAGCGGGGTATGAAAGCAACATACCCCGCTTGTTCTTTACTATATTTGACCTACATTTGACGAAGCCTAAGCAACATTCGTCGGTTCGTCACTTTGCAAGAGCAATAAACTCCCGCGTAGCGCAATCAACTCATCGTCAGACAAGGTAGTCAACACGGGGTCGCTAGGAGAGATCGCACCATTAAGCAGCAAAAGTGCTTTAAGGGCCAATGGCCAGGTAGTATCCCCTGTCTCAGCCGATAGTGGCCGGGTACCGGTCAGTGGAGGTTGCGGTAATACGTGAGGTATACGACAAGTGGCTGTCATGGGTTCTCCTCTCTATGTGTATTGTATGTAGTGTAGCTGGAAATCTTGTGCTCGTCAAGGTTCTCATGATAGTGATAGGGGTTTTCAGCGTTCGCCTGGGTACGCGGGCCTCCGGCCCGCATGTGCGGTGTACGGAGGGTTGAAAACTCACATCGAACAACCGATGACGGGCAGGTGTTCCCTGCGACGTCAGTGCTGCGGGCGGGTTGGGAAACCGCCTCGACCATACGCTGACGACTTGATCGACGAGAGAAGCGTGGAGTGGGGAGACCGCTGGCGGAACGGGAATCAGGTTGCAGTCTCCGTATTAAGCTGTAACCACTATCGAACTGGTTCCGTCGTATAATACAACGGCTAATGTTACTGAACGTTGGAAACGAGGGGCGCCATGGCAAAAATCTTGCAACACCTGCCGGTCGGTGAAAAGATCGGCATTGCTTTCTCGGGTGGTCTTGACACTAGTGCAGCCATTCACTGGATGCGTGCAAAGGGTGCTATTCCCTACGCCTACACAGCGAACCTTGGTCAGCCCGATGAACCCGATTACGAAGATATTCCACGACGTGCCTTGATGTATGGCGCAGAGGCAGCCCGTTTGATCGATTGCCGCCATCAATTAGTTGCCGAGGGGTTAGTTGCGCTTCAATGCGGCGCATTTCATATTTCCACTGCCGGTCTGCCGTACTTCAACACAACCCCTCTCGGTCGGGCGGTGACCGGTACGATGCTGGTCGCTGCGATGCGTGAAGACGGTGTCAATATCTGGGGTGATGGCAGTACCTATAAGGGCAACGACATTGAACGCTTCTACCGCTACGGTTTGCTGGTCAACCCTGATCTACGTATCTATAAACCCTGGCTCGACCAGGCATTCATCGATGAGCTAGGTGGCCGGGCCGAAATGTCGGCCTACCTGAGTCGCGCCGGTCTCGATTACCGAATGCCTGCCGAAAAGGCCTATTCAACTGACTCCAATATCTTGGGCGCCACTCACGAGGCTAAAGATTTAGAGTTTCTTGATCGCAATATCACGATTGTCAATCCTATTATGGGGGTGGCCTTCTGGCGGCCAGAAGTACAGATTGAATATGAAGAGGTGCGTATCACGTTTGAAGAAGGATTTCCGGTTGCGATTAATGGCATGACCTTTCCTGATCATGTGGCTCTGATGACTGAAGCAAATCGGATTGGCGGAAGGCACGGTCTTGGTATGAGTGATCAAATTGAAAATCGGATCATCGAGGCCAAAAGCCGTGGCATTTATGAAGCACCGGGGATGGCATTGCTCTTTATTGCCTACGAACGGCTAGTAACCGGTATCCATAATGAGGATACCATTGACCAGTATCGCGAATATGGTCGTAAGCTGGGCCGCTTACTCTACGCTGGTCGCTGGTTTGATCCGCAGGCTATGATGTTGCGTGAGTCGATCCAACGCTGGGTGGCTCGTCTGATTACCGGTGAAGTAACGATTGGTCTACGTCGGGGGAATGACTATTCGATACTTGATACCAGCTCACCGAACCTGACGTATGATCCGAGCCGCCTGACGATGGAGAAAGGTGAGGCCAGCTTTACGCCGCAAGATCGGATCGGTCAACTGCACATGCGCAATAACGACATTGCCGACACGCGCAAGAAACTTCTGGTTTATCTGCGCACCGGTCTTCTCGGCGAGAGCGGTGTTTTACCGCAATTAACGTCATCTACGAGCGGAACCGATCCGTCAGCCACAGAGTAGGGGGCGCTATCATACGCTAGGGACGTGTCATGCGTCCCTAGCGTTTTTCACTATTCAACGCGGCTTGCAGGGTGCTAAAAGTACGAATGCCACGCAAGTCAATACCAAGCGTGACCAGGGTCTGCGCGACTTCCGGGCGAATGCCGACCAGCGTGACGTGCGTGCCCATCAAGCGTGCTGCCTCGACGAGCTGGATCACGCCTTTGGCGACCTGGGTATCGATCACGGGGACGCCGGTCACATCAATGAGCAGTTCACGGGCGCCGGTGTGTTCAATCTGGGCCAACGCCTGCCGTTGCATATCGGCCAACCGTGCCGTATCGAGCGCACCGATGAGTGGCATCACCAGCGTGGTGGTGCGTACCGGTAGGACGGGAACGCTCAACTCGCGAATGACCTGGCGCTGTTGTTCATTTTCGGCCAGCAGGCGGGCCTGTTCAGCGGCGCGCTGTTCGAGGTCACGGAGCGCTTGCTGCAATGCTGCCGTGCGTTGAGCAACCTGCGCTTCGAGCGTGGCATTAAGTGCAGCCAGTTGGTTGGCGCTCTGGCGCGCCTCTTCCCGAAGCCGACGCGCCTCGCGCAAGGCGGCGTCGGTGATGCTTCCTCCCACAAACGTGAATAGAGCTGTGCCAACTTGCAGGAATAGAGCGGCTGAACTGAATGCGGATACTGTTGGATCGCTGAAAGGATTGAAGTTGGTAATATTCCAGGCAATGATGAGGCCAACGATATTTATTGTTAGTACGACCCAAACAAGTACTGGTCGCAAGATTAATCCACCTACCAGGATAGAGAGTACAAGATAGAAGGGTGAAGTGAAGGGACTTGTCGGTGAAGTTTCGGCAATGATAGGTAACAGGGTTGGGATGGTGACAAAACTAACTAGAACAATTCCACCAAAATTTACAAAACCAGCCCGTGTTAAGACGATCGCAATGATGTAGAAAAGAATACCAATAGAGATAGCAGTGATTCCACTGAATGTATCACCACTTAGGAAGCTAATGGGAATTGCCAGAATTGCTAGGCTAATCATAACGAGTGCCACGGTGATGCTCGTGCGGCCACGGCGTAATTCATCCTCGTCAGTACACTTGATCTGGAACAGCCAGTCAGTCAACGCTCGCATACCTTCTCCTGGAACAGGTTGAGCACGAACATTCCTCATTATATCGATAGTCAGACAAAGTTTCAATGGGCTAAACCTGACAATTATCGCCTGCCTGGGAGTGCAGGCCTCCGGCCCGCATGCTGGGGTGGGTGCGGTAAACCGTTGCTGATCGCATCAACTAGACACCCAAGGGTGAGTTTGGAAACCGTTCCGAACGCTGTATCGTCACTGCCCAGATAGAAAAAACGTTGAAAATCCCTTTCCTGGCAGGGTAAAGAATGACCGTCTTTCAGGTTGTCAATGGGACACCGGATAGACAACGTATGGCTTCCTTCGGTTCACCTCATTTTGACAGCTTCAGCATACGCCCTGAGATTTGGGAGCCATCTCTGCTGGGTTGATATCGGCTTCATCACTTATAGTCCTTCAACGCGGCTTGCAGGGTGCTAAAAGTACGAATGCCACGCAAGTCAATACCAAGCGTGACCAGGGTCTGCGCGACTTCCGGGCGAATGCCGACCAGCGTGACGTGCGTGCCCATCAAGCGTGCTGCCTCGACGAGCTGGATCACGCCTTTGGCGACCTGGGTATCGATCACGGGGACGCCGGTCACATCAATGAGCAGTTCACGGGCGCCGGTGTGTTCAATCTGGGCCAACGCCTGCCGTTGCATATCGGCCAACCGTGCCGTATCGAGCGCACCGATGAGTGGCATCACCAGCGTGGTGGTGCGTACCGGTAGGACGGGAACGCTCAACTCGCGAATGACCTGGCGCTGTTGTTCATTTTCGGCCAGCAGGCGGGCCTGTTCAGCGGCGCGCTGTTCGAGGTCACGGAGCGCTTGCTGCAATGCTGCCGTGCGTTGAGCAACCTGCGCTTCGAGCGTGGCATTAAGTGCAGCCAGTTGGTTGGCGCTCTGGCGCGCCTCTTCCCGAAGCCGACGCGCCTCGCGCAAGGCGGCGTTGGTGACGCTTCCCCCAACGAACGTGAACAAGGCTGACCCAACTTGCAGAAACAGGGCAGCGATCTGTAATGTGCCTTCGGGTTGTTTAAAAAACAATAACTGACCGGTCGTCCACCATCCGGCTAACAGACCGGTTGTATTAAGGAACAATGCGAACCAAGTCCAGGCTGGTGGGAGGATCATTCCTGTAATGAGGATTGTGAAGACGAGAAAGAAGGGTGTTGCATAACGGGTAGGATCATCTCTCTCAGCCAGAAATAGAATGGTCATCGTCAGTGTAGTCACGGTGATGATGAAGAGCAGACCACCCGCTTGCACCCAACCGGTTCGGCAGAGAACGATCACGATAGTATAGACAAGAACTCCGGTCACATTGATCAGCAGTAGGGTGAACGCTAATTGTGGTGTCACTGCAAACACTAGTGGGATGGATAAAAGGGCCAACCCACTCATCAGGAGTGCCAGGACAATGATGATCCGACCACGTCGTTGATCGTCTTCGTTAGAGTCTGGAATGCGGAGTAGCCAGAGCTGCAATTGCTGCATGAACTTCTCCTTAACCTTTACCCCTCCTGTTCCGAAAGCGGAAAGAGGACTGCATTCTGCAAGGTTAGGACGTTGAGGGGAAGTTGAGTTCTGAGCCGCGAATGATGCGATGATGAATAAGGTTCTCTTCATTATACCCCTGGCATTGCCTCCTTCGCTTCGTCATATGTTGGGTCGTGCTGGGGTGTGTTTGCGGTTGAAAACCCGTTCTAACCGATGCTGTAGCGGTTATGATCGCTGAGCAATACTGTCGATCCGCAACAATATTTTGTCACCATAGTACAAGAATCCTATGCTTTGTCGTTAAACGCTAGTCATACCAGTACCAGCACAACAGGACTCTTTCGCCCCTCGCCAGTGGCAGCATTGTCAGCTACATTGAGCATGTGAGAACGGCTTTGCGCTCTTTGTTCATTGTAGCCAATGCGAGGCCGCTATGCGTAACAATATTCTCTCAATTCTGCTCATCTGTGTTATCGCAGCGCCGTTCACCCTCTATGCCGCACCTGCTGGTCAACCAGAACTCCCCTTACCTGAAGATGATGTTCTGATTGCTCCCGCATCAGCAAGGTTATCATTTGCGGTTGATGATGTTGAACCGCGTTTACCAAGTCAGTATCTGGCCGGAAGAGTAGCCGTACAACTTATATTGCCAGAAAGTACCGGCGCTGTTGATCCTTCGATGGAGGATTGGACTAGCGCCCAGATCGAGCAGATCGTTGCTGAGGCTCAGGCGGCACTTGATTGGTGGCGTGATCGGTTACCAGATGCCCGGCTGGAGTTTGATCTGCGTGTCCGCGTCGTGCCGACAAAGTATGAACCAATTCGCTACGGTCTGGCCCAGGAAAGTCGCTGGATCGGTGATGTACTGAGCGAATTGGGCTACGTTGGCGCAAGCCATTTCGAGCAGGCGTTCAGAATGCTCTTCGATCTCCGTGAGCAACGACACGCAGATTGGGCGACGATCTTCTTTATTGTGAATAGTGCGAGTGATGACGGCTACTTTGCCGATGGCCGCTTCGCTTACGCATATCTCCACGGGCCGTATAGTGTGATTACTTCCGATGGTGGTCCATATCAGACCCAGTGGCTACGTGCGGTGATCGCGCATGAGTTTGCACATCTCTTTGGTGCACTCGACCAGTATAGTGCTGCTCGTGTTTCGTGTGATCAGCGGAGCGGGTATCTGTTCACACCGACGACAAATAGTATGTTTAATAACTGTGGTACCAACGAACCGAGTATTATGCGCGAATTGATCTATAGCTTCACGATCGGCGCTGTTGACACGTCGGCGCGCCACCAGCTTGGCTACCGTGATAGTGATGCCGATGGTGTGATAGATGTGCTTGACACAACGCCAGTTATATCACTAACGGCGACACTTCAGGAAACAGGTCAACGGCCGGTTGTCGAATTGATTGCCCGTGATACTCCTTACCCTTCACCAGTGCAACCTGATGCGAGTATCAATCGGATTACAGCGATTGAGTATCGGGTTGAGGGTAGTGATTGGCAACTGGCAATACCAGTTGATGGTCACTTCGACAGTACACGTGAGATCGCACAGGTTGAGTTACCGTTGTACGATGGTGACTATGTAGTTGAGTTTCGGGCAGTTAATACGGTTGGTAATGTCTCAGCCCCAATGACCCAGACTTTTTCCATCAATGGCGTAGGGTCAAGTCCTGAATACCGTATTCCTGAACCGGCCCAGATCGACGAGGCAGGGTTAGTTATCCACTTGCAGGCGCCAGCAGATACCCAAGCGATTGAAGTGAGCTTCTGGCGTGATTTTCGTGAGGCAATTCGTGTACCTTACAGACCCGAAGTGATTCTTCCACTTAACATTGTACCGTCCTTGACGAATATACAGACGATACCGACGATCTACGTCCGTTTTATTGATAGTGCTGATCGACCGTCGCTGGCATACATACTGCCCGTAGAAATTCCTGCACCATCACAATACGCCGTCATGCTCCCGCTCATCTTGCGTTAGTTATTCTGCATGCAAATACGACAATCCTTGCGTATATGTAGTAGTGATCCCTGTCCTCTGAACCCGTTTTCTTCCCTAACAGCGAAAGGGTGAACTGAAGGGAGATTGGGAACCTGCGCCTCCCTTCCCTCTCTTTCCTGACCAGCAGAATGGAGGGAAACAACCGGTTGTCGTTATCAGCATGAAAAAATCGCGCCAAACTTTTACCGTTTTGGTTTCACTCACCATTTATACTAATTGTGTCTTGGTCTCATCGTCATAGAGGGAGTACTGTTGTATGCGTTTTGCCCGTTATCTCAGTCTGCTGGTATGTATCGGTGTGTTCTTGAGCCTTTGGCCGATGGACGTAACGCGCACGCAATCGGCCAGCCCCTCGGTATTTGGAGCCAATACTCACATCGCAACCACTTACCCGTTTCCCGACTCATTGCACCAACCGGCTGAGGTTGTTGCGCAGAGTGGTCTGGGCTGGGCACGCGAAGAATTTCAGTGGGGACGGATCGAACCGCGTCCAGGACAATACGACTGGACATTTACGGATCGGGCTGTCAATGAGCTAGTAAGACGCGGGGTCAATATTGTTGGTCTTTTTAATCCGGCTGTCGGTTGGGGCACGCCAAATCCGGCTGATGATGCCATCCCGCCCGATCAAGGGAGCTTCTACCCGCCGGAGCCGCGACTTTTTGCAAATTTTGTGGCGACGGTCGTGAACCGCTACAAGGATCGAATCCGCCACTGGCAGATATGGAACGAGCCAGATAATCCGGTGTACTGGCGGCCAACTCCTGATCCGGCTGCTTATGCAGCCCTCCTCCGCACCGTTTATCCTGCAATTAAAGCTGCCGATCCGAATGCAATAGTGCTTGCCGCTGGTATTGTCTCACCGGAACCGGCGGGATCGTTTTTACAAGCAATTGCTGATAATGGAGCCTGGAATTCGTTCGATGTCATTGCACTGCACCCCTACACTGATCCGCTTGGCCCTGAGGCTGGATCAATTGACACCGTAGGGATTGGTGCAATTCAGACGCTGGCCGCCCGGCTGGGGCCAAAACCGATCTGGGTTACCGAATTTGGCTGGTCGGATAGTCCGAGCGATCGAACCGGTGAGCAGGTTATCGATGTTGAGACGCAAGCGAACTATCTGATTCGGGCAATGGCCCTGTTGCGGCAGGCTGGTGTCGAACGGATCATTATGTTCCGCTTCAAAGATATGCAACTGCGTAATGGTGTGCCGTTCAATGCATATGGACTATACCGTTATGGCAAAGGTCAGGAGGATTATAGTCAGCCCAAACCAGCCCTAGCAGCGTTTCGCACCTTGAACCAGTACGTTGGTGGGCGGCAGCCGCTTGGGTTGCGGCGTTTAAGTGAAGCGAGAATCGCCTTCGATTTCGAGCGGAGTATTGGCTGGCAAACGTTTCCGGCTGGAAATGGCTCAATCGCACAGAGTAGTGCTCGAGTGCGCAGTGGGGGCGGGGCAGTGGAGGTTCGTTACCGCTTTTCTACCGGCGGTAATGACTATGTAAGTTTTACCCCTCGCGAAGCAATCACGTTTCCAGCCGGAACGACCCAGATTGGGATGTGGGTGTACGGTGATGGAAGCAGTTTTGATCTGAAAGTTCAGCTCCGTGATACCCAGGGCGAGATTCTGCAATACCGCCTGGGCAAGATCGGGCCTCCGGGCTGGCAACAGCTTGTTGCTGCAATCAATGGCCCGGTTGAGCCAGGGAACCGGATTCGGTTTGTCGATGGCAAACTCGATGGTGACATCACACTTCAGGCTATTGTTATTGACGATGATCCAGATACTCGTACTGGCGAGGGTGTGGTCTATCTCGATGATCTAACCGGCTACAGTGGGCCAGAGGCATACGCTGCCCGTTTTGCCGCCGAACGTGGTGTCGTTGAGGTGATCTGGGCAGTGGATGGTGGTCGGGTGCGCATTCCCAGTGCCGATGCCGAGGTTACCATTATCGACCGCGATGGTGGTCAGCGTCGACAGGCTGTAGCAAGCGGGATGGTGACCCTCGATGTTGGGCCACGTCCGATCTATCTCCTCTACCAGCCGGGCAGCGAGCAGCCTGCGCCGCCACCGCCACCTCCACCCGCGACCGGTAGCAGTTTTGTTCCGCCTGACGGGTCCTTCGCTGATGATGCCATGCGGAATGTGTGGCAGCGCACCGATCAGCCGGTAGCCAGGGGTGCGCCGGGCTTACGCCCACGTTCGTGGATTTGGGGACCACAGCCGATCAGCGGTGCGATGCGCGAACCGTATGCTCAAAGTCCGGGCGGTAGTCGATTGGTACAGTATTTCGATAAGAGCCGAATGGAAATCAACAACCCGAATGCCCCCCGCAATCAGTGGTATGTGACCAACGGCTTGCTTGTGGTTGAGATGCTGACCGGCCGCGTTCAGATCGGTGACGCGCAATTTGAGAATCGTACACCGGCAACTGAAGCGGTAGCCGGAGATCCGGCAGCAGTTAACCCTAATGCTCCCACTTACGCTACCTTGCGTAGTGTTGCCTTCCCGGTTAATCAAAATCGAGCTGCGGATCGTACCGGCCAGGTCGTCACTGCGTTTCTCAATCGTGACGGTAGTGTCAGTGAACGGCCTGACCTGGCCCGTTACGATATACGTATTGGCAGTTACGAAGCGACGCTTGGGCACAACATCCCGCAAGTCTTCCTCGACTATTTTGCTCAACAGGGTGTAGTGCTGGAAAATGGCCGCTACGTCAATCGTCAAATTATCGATTGGGTCTTTGTGATGGGTTTGCCGATTAGCGAACCCTACTGGGCACGAGTGCGGGTTGGCGGTGTAGAGAAAGACGTGCTGATGCAGGCCTTTGAGCGACGTGTGCTGACATATACTCCCGATAACGATCCAAATTGGCGAGTTGAGATGGGGAACGTTGGTCAGCATTACTTGCGCTGGCGGTACGGGCAGTAGTGGGTAGAGAGCTTGCATTGATTGAAAGGCGTTCACCGCTGTAGCAGTGTCATCAATCTGCGAAATGATCAATCGCCGACATGGCGCAGCACTGCTGCGCCATGTTATCGTGATAGGCGCCAACACACGTAATACGGGATACGGAGCGAATTTTGTTTACCTACCTCTGCTAAGGCATAAGAGTGCCGGCAAGTGCGATCTATCGCCTGGCAACCTCGACAGAACATTTCTATCATTCGACAGAGATACGGCCTACACGAATGTGACCAGGCTGGTATAATCGAGCAAGTACGTGCTCTATAGCGTAACTTACAACTTTTATGGTAACTCTACGAGTATTCCAACGTCAGCAGGTCGAGGCATTGACCGATCTCGATCAGATAAGTGAACTATTGATGCGTCCGCGCACCCTGATCTGGCTCGATCTCGAACAGCCAACCGCCACCGAAGTGGCGTTACTGCACAATGAATTTGGATTTCATCCACTTGCCATCGAAGATGCAATCCAGACCCACGAACGACCGAAAATTGAGACCTATCCTGGCTACTATCTGATCATTTTTTACAGCATCGAGTACGATGCCGACAAACGGGCTTTGCATTTTCTCCCAATCACACTCTTTGTCGGGGCAAATTACCTGGTCAGCATCCGTACTGGCCCGGTTCGCCATGTACAGCAAACATTGGCGCGCTGGCAGGGTAACGGTTATGTGCCAGGTTACCAGATAAGCAGTATTCTCTATGCCCTGATTGATGGGATTGTTGATGATTATTTCGTTGTGCTCGATATGATCGGCGAACAGATTGATGATGTGGAAGATGCTATCTTCCAGCGCGGTCGTCAGGAGATTGCCGGTGAAATATTCACCTTAAAGAAGGACCTCTTGTTGTTACGACGAATCGTTGCTCCCGAACGCGATATTCTCCATGTCTTGTTGCGCCAGGAAGTGCGGATCTTTCAACCACGCGAGTTGACCTATGTGCGTGATGTTTACGATCACCTGGTGCGAATCACCGAATCGATAGATCTGTACCGTGATCTGCTTTCCAGCGCATTGGATAGCTATCTTTCGCTGCAAGGAAATCAGCTTAATCAGTTGGTGAAAGTTTTAACACTATGGTCAATTATTCTGATGGCTTGTTCGCTAGTTGCTGGTATTTACGGTATGAACTTTGTGCTGATGCCCGAACTTGAACAACCGTGGGGATATCCGTTTGCGCTCAGTTTGATGATAACGATTGCAGTGAGTTTAGCAATCTACTTTAAACGGAGACGATGGTGGTAGATGAGGTGGTGTTGTTCATCGACGGTCAACCGGCAGCTTCGACGGTCGTCATCGAACGGAAGGTCGTCGAGTGGTCATGTGCAGTGCCTGTTGATGCCACTGCTCAACTGGTGGTTGATGGTGTTCTCCTCGAACCATTCCTGCGCCCAGGCGAGGCGATTTGGCGTTGGCGCTGGCAGGCACCAGCCGTAGCTGGTGAATACGAAGCTCATATCACAATTCAATCATCGACAGAGCGTACTGAATGGCGTGAAGTTGTGCGTGTTGTTCCTTCACTGCTCGACGCTCAGCGCTACACGCAGTTACTGGCCGATCTGGCTCAACTGATACCGACCCTGGTTCACGCCTTGAGGGGTGGACGCCAACCGGCCGGTGATATGGAGGCCGGACGATCAGATGTGGCGGCATTGCTGGCCTTGCTAACCGGACCGGCAACTGCACGCTTCATTGCAGCGTTAGAACGATTAACCCGACGTCAGGCGAATCGTCGGCTCCTTCTTGAGCGCCCACGGGAGCTAGGCGATTGGCGCGAGCGTCCCGATCCATCGCGCTGGCGTATCGCTACCGATGCAATACCGTTGCCAGATACTCGCTGGCCTGACCGCATCCAGCCGCTGACACCGCGGTACGATCCATCTGACAGGTGCCTTCAGGTTGTATCGTTACTGCTTGATCAGGTGATCAGCGCCGCTCAATGGTTATTGCTTTCCGAACTACCGGCTGACAAACGGATGTCGTTAATCACCGTCGTTGGTCGTCTGCGGGCAATACGATCCCGCATCGTTGTCTCTGCGCCTGCATCAATGTCTCCAACTTCCTGGCAGCCGCGTACTCGCGATGAGCGAATCGTTCAGGTGTACCGCCGCCTCTTTCGGCGACGGCTTGGTGTCGGATGGGCATCTGATCTTCTTTCTATCCCGGTTCGCGAAGTGGCGCGGTTGTACGAAGTTTGGTGTACAGCACAGGTTGCACTCTGCCTCGCTCAATTCCCTGGCTGGCACATTGTCGAGCAATCGCTCGTGAGTGAAGATTTTCATCTTCACATTGAACACCAATACCCGCTGTTGGTGCTGGTGAATGCTGATGGGGCGATGGTGAAACTGCGCTATCAGCCACGCTATGCCCCCGACAGTCAGCCGTTCTGTTCACTTGACGACCGGGTACGGATTCCTGACATAGCATTAGAGATAACCCCGACCCGAGCCGAACCATGCCTGATTCTGCTTGACGCCAAATACCGTCACGAAGCCGGTGAACTACCGGCAGGTGCGCTTGATGAAGGGTATAGCTATCTGGCCGGTATTGGTGATTGGTCTGGTCAGCGTGTGGTAAAGGCTCTTGCGCTCCTCTTTCCTGCTGATAACGTGCCCAAAACCTATTCCAGTGGTCTGACGGTACTGCCACTCCTGCCCGGTGAGTCGGTCGTCTTCTTACACACTTGGTTAGAAGCGCAGTTGCGAGGAGTGTTAGAAGATCAGTAACCCATGTGCTGTTCGGGGTGAATGGGTATGCGCGCTACGGGAATACACAGTCGTTTCAGCATAGCACTCGCTCTATCAACAATGTCTGGCTTGTTGCTCGGTGCGGCGATGCCAACCGTCCTTGATTGGGGTTTCCTCGGCTGGGTCGGCTTCATCCCCCTTTTGCTCGGGTTACATACGCAACCGTCACGTCACTATGTCCTTTTGGCACTGCCCTGCGGCATCATCTGGTCGGCATTCACCCATCTCTGGTATCCGGCTCTGTTCGGGATGGTCGGTGGTATTTTCCTCATCCTGGCTTCTGGAACCTTCTACGCCGGCCTCATTCATACTGGTATGACGCTGCAACAGCGGTTGCCGGAACCGTTTCGTTTGCTGGGATTGCCGGTCACCTGGTCGGCGCTGGAATTTCTCCGTTTTGTAGCCCCCGTCGTTAGCGAATGGTGGATCGAGGTATTGGCAAAAAGTCAATGGCGTTTCCCTCCAGCGCTCCAACTCCTCACCATAACCGGTTTCCCTGGTCTCAGTTTTCTAATAATGCTGGTAAACGTTGCTCTGACGATGATCATACTGGAATGGTGGCAAAAGCGCTGCTGGCATCTGCCTGCCTTGATCGGGTTATTGTTCGCGCTGCTTGTGGTTGGATGGGGTGCATTCACTATTCCCAATTCTGCAGAACCGGCCTTTCGTATTGCTGGGACAGTTGATCTTGTTAATCAAGACCCTGCCGTTCAGAGGCTGAGCAATCTTCCCCGTGATCAAGAGGGATATTATGCCGACACCCCAGCAATGTCGCAGGCCATTTTTCGCATCAATGAAACCTTAACCCGCAGCATTGCTGATATTCAACCGGCGTTTGTGGTGTGGCCGGAGAACGAATTTGCCGATGCCGATGATCCGGCAGTTGTCGCACAGCTTGGGAGGTTGGCGCGTGAGTTAAATACGTATCTGGTGGTCGATATGGTTTGGCATGCAGAGGCCGGTATGCACGACGCAGCAGTGCTGATCGGTCCTGATGGCCGAGAAGTTGGTCGGCGGGCTAAAATCAACCTCACTAGTGGTGAGCAGGCATTCGGTTTTGTCGCAGGTTCAGCCACGTTTCCCGTCTTTCCGACTCCATATGGCAAGGTTGGTCTGGGAGTGTGCTGGGATCGTCATCCGACCTGGATTGTCCGCGAATTAGCCCGCCATGGCGCACAGATTGTGCTCATGCCGGTAGACGATGACTTTGCCGCTAATCCCTGGTTTCCTCGACTACATGCTGCCGATTCGGTCTTGCGAGCAGTTGAGAATCGCGTTACCTTCGCCACCGGTGCGACGAGCGGGATAGCAATGGTGATCGACCCTTACGGGCGAATAACCGCCGAGAGTGCAATCAATCAGCGTAGTGTTGTCGTCGGCGAAGCGTTTACTCTCTCAGAGCGCACCTTCTATACGTATACTGGCGACTGGTTTGGCTGGGTAATGTGTGGTAGTACGTTGATCGGATTGCTGTGGCGACGGCAATAGCCCTCTGCCCACACTCGTAAACGGGAAAAGAAGAGGGCGATGCCATCGGCAACAGTTGCGAGAGGAATATTCCCACACTTTCACGTGTTCGTTTCCACGATTGGTCTGCCAACGGCAAGCCGCCAGGACACCCACACAACGATGCCGCTGAGTTAGGAATGCGTACACGTGGTTTTTTAAATCAATAATCAATCTCGCCCTATTCCCTAGTGGGATGGTCTCATCCAAGGACCTGCTGATTTCAGCCCTCTGACGCGAACTATCTCACAAACACTCCTCCTTTGATACCTGCCGAATCGCTTGAAAAACAATCTCATCGCGCATTGGTAGCTCATAGATG
>JAGHYT010000225.1:0-4025 GCA_017743535.1 Chloroflexus sp. | reverse complement strand
ATGCCACGGGTAACTTCGCCACCCATCTGTTTAAACTCTTTGGCCCCCTTAAGCAGGGTTACCACCCGACGGGCAGCTTCCAGCACCTCTGGATTACCACGATAATCCTTAAAACTCACCCCAGTCTCACCAGGTTTTACCCAGTAGATGCGGGTGCGGGCCATGAAAAAGTACATGAGCCAGAATTGGAAGCCGATGAAGAAGAACAGGTAGACCGCTACCGGAATAATTTGCAAGATGATGTCACCGATTTCACCGGTGATGATGACATTGAATATTCCCGGTAACAGATTCACTGCCAGCCAGACACCGATGGCCAAAAACAGCATTGCTCGCAAGAACCGGAAAAGTTTCCAATTCCAGCGCTCGAAGAGTTTGGCGATCTTCTTTTCCAGCTCTTGCTCGCGGTTGGCAGGGTTTTGGTCAGGGGTTGGGCGGTAAGGCTCAATTGCCATGCACGACTCCCGTTTCTCTATGGATAACTAAACCGTATCAGGATAGCACCAGTATGAGGGGGTTGTTCTAGCTACTGTATAATGAAGTATACCGATGGAAAGATATTCGGTCAAGGCAAGAAAAATGAGAAAGCTCTAAGGAAATGCGAGCGGTTAGCCGGCGACGATGGATTGATGGTCTGGCAGTGGTAGTGTTACTGGCTTACGGCTGGTTGGCTTGGAGTGTACAGTCCGGTACTCCTGCCATCGATCCGGTATACGCCAGCATACGTGAGCGGGGTGTCTTGCGGGTAGCTGTTGATGCCGGGTATCGGCCGTTTGTCGAAGAACGTAATAGTGAGCTGGTTGGTTTCGACATTGACCTGGTTCAGGCGCTGGCAAATGAAATGGGAGTAGAGGTTACGTTTGTGCGGAGTGGATTTGATGCGCTGTACGACCAGCTAACCAGTCGCCAGGCCGATCTGATTGCCTCGGCATTGCCATACGCGCCAGAGCAGGGGTATCGCGCCCGGTTTTCTCGTCCGTATTTCGATGGTGGGTTAATGTTGGTAACCACCCCGGAGAGTAAGATTACCGGTCTTGCCGATCTCCGTGAGCGTTCAATTGGCATCGTGCTAGGAAGTGAGGGTGATGCGCTGGTTCGTCGGTTTGCTTTGACAACGCCAGTAGCGCGTTATGCTGCCGATGAGCCTGGGCCTTTGATTGAAGCCTTGCAGGCTAGAGCGATCGATGCAGTGATTCTCGACCACGTTACTGCCTTGGGTGTGGTAGCAACTGGTGATCTCCGTATCGCTACAGCCTTGAGCTATGAGCCGTATGTCTTGGCGATGCCAGCAGCAGCGTTTCAGCTTGAGTACGAGATCAATCGTGCCCTTACCCGTTTGGATGAGCAGGGTGTGCTGATCGAGTTGCAGCGTCGCTGGATGATGCCTGATCGGTGATACGCTGCCTGTTGTGGTGTGCCACACTGTTCCCGCTTCATATCACCCAGTCTCTACCCCTGCACCGACCGGCCTGATCGTCAAGCACAGGGGAGTGGCCGCAGACCATCGTCAACATAGGAAGCTGCCTATGCTGCCGACAGTTGGGAACTGACCGCTTCCGTGCATTCCTCCCTTCGCTGCCGGTCAAGGGGCAACCTTTGCCCCCTTGTGCTGGCCGCTGCCTGCCACGATCACGGTGCGTCCGAACAAGGCGACGTACCAATACGCCTGCCAATGGCGACGGGGCGGGGCGCATACCACCTCTACAATACGATGGGCACGGGTGGTTCCCAACGCCGCCGTGCCCCTTCCATGCCCTACCCTGGCTGTTGTGATTCCAAACCGGTACGAACGATGTGGATGCTCTGCGTAAGCCGTTGCAACCACGGTTGCAGTAACGGCTGCCAGGCCGATTGAGTAGCGATCAGACGGTGCAGTTCTTGTATTTCATTTGACATAATATTTTCAAGCGCAGTAACCAGATCGAGCACCTGCTCAAACTGCCCTGCCGTCTCGAAGAGGGTTCGCACCATCGTGAAGCGATCACCGATAGGAACCGAAAAGCCCAACTGACGGGCAAGCATTGTACAATCGGCGCGGCTGAGGAAGATTCCTGCTCGCACCGGTGTGATCAGGTGGCGAACGAGCGCACCAAGTTCATCGACGTCTGCCGGAGCTGTCGCCGATTGTAATGGGATGTATGCCGGGAGGGTGGGTACCGACGGAGAGAGCCGCTCGAGTTCGCTACCGATGAATTCAACGGTGAGCCTTGCCAGGGTCTGGTAGAACGGATGGGCCGGAATACGTTGCACGGCCCGCGCCCAAACAGGTACCCAGACCGCAAGATGGTCAACAAGAAAACCGGCCATCTGTTGCCGTGCCCAATGGTAGTGGTCTAGGTTCCCGTCGGCCAATGCGGTTGCTTCGGTGGCGATCAGCCGCGCCAGAAAGATGAACTCCAAGCCGAGATGATCGGGCGCGCCCACGTTTTGCGTTGGCAAGAACCCACAGGCATTGTAGGTAACAGCAACCTGCTCGGCGGTTGCCGTGTTGAGCATAAGCTCCTCGTCGCGGTACAGCGACTCGTAGGGGTAGACATTACGTCCGAAAACGTACTCGTAGGCAACCGCCAGCGCTTCTGGCCGATCATCGGTTACTGCAGCCAGATGAGCTAGTGCTGCCGCCTCCTCCCATAAAGCAGGCGAAGGCGGCGCGAGTAGTAATCGACCAAGCATATCGGCCAGGTTCTGACGAGCTACCAGGGTTGTATAGTCGTTCACGACTTCTTTCCCTTCCCCGGTAAGAAATACGCTTCACGGGCCGGACGGAAGGGGCGCAGGAGCCAGTGCGGACGCCGCATACCGTTGGGCGACACCTTTGAAGCCGGGCGAGTCATTGCCAGCCATTCACGGTAAACTTCATGCGCCCGTTTGGTATCGACATAAATATCACCGTAGCGGTCATTCGGGCCGGCCGGCTCAAGCCGTACCTTCTGATGCCAGCAGTGCATGCCACTGACCGGATCAGGATGAACGGCGAAGGTCAGGTTTTGATGCACACCGGCATCTTCCCACCAGATGCGAGAGGTATCGGGATCATCACTCTCGTATGGGCGGATGCCGTGAATCTGGCGCATGCGCCATTCTCCTTGCCCCTCTTGCTTGAGTTCAACCAGCGCAGTAGACAGCCGACCTCCACCGTCTTCCTGTAATCGCCATCGCCCCAGATGGTGCGAACAGGCGATCACGCCAGGGCGAATGCCTTCCGTCACCCAAACCCGATCAACGAAGTAGCCGATCTCGGTAATGACCTTGATCAGATCGCCGGTGCGTAAACCGAGCCGTTCAGCATCACTGGTATGAATCCAAACCGGATTTTTGTGGCTGATTTCGTACAGCCATTTCGCATTCCCGCTGCGGGTGTGGATCAGGGTGGGCAGGCGGAATGTCGAGAGAAGCACAGCCTCGTTCTTGCTGCGATCAATCTTACTCGGATGGACGTGGCTATGGATGTAAGTCGGGATCGCATATTCCGGCCATCCCCAATCGCGCAGCGTGGTTGAATAGAACTCAAGTCGACGCGAGGGTGTGGGGAAACCGGCCACAATGGAACCATCCTCCAGCTTGATGCCAATCGGTCGGCCCCGTTCGGGGTCAGGCTCGAAATATGGTAGTGGTGTGATGTTCGACGATGGCGGCGCCGGGGTTTTGGTATAAACAATGCCGGTATCTGGATCGATGGTCGCATCGGCCAGCTCAGCGGAGCTGAGCGGCTTATCGAACGTAGGCTGCACTCCTTTCCGAATCTCAAACGCACCGTAGCGTCGCATATACTCGAGCGGAGTCAGGCCCTCTTTCGCGGCTGCCTCCGGCAGACCTGGAACGTGGTTCTCGAACATCCAGCCGTAGAGTTCATCAACCGTAATCTTCTGACCAGGGCGGTACGGACTCTCGAAGGTTTTACGAATGCCCAGCTTTCCATCGGGGTCAATCCGCCATGACAACTCGATCCAAAACTCAACTTCTTCCCAGACTTCACCAGGATTCGCGTCACGGGTATCTTTCACCGGCTTCCCCAACCGACGCAT